>JAIFWJ010000001.1:18553-188520 GCA_019661865.1 Candidatus Parcubacteria bacterium | reverse complement strand
GAGGAGGATCGTCTATAATCACTGCACCAGATGCATATATCACACCTGGTTTCCAATCATTTTCATAATATGTTTCTGGAGAAAGAATAGGTTCCGGAGAACGATATAGAATCTTAGTAGGGTCATGCAGATCCAGAAGCATTGCTCCCAGCTTGTATTTATCTGGGTCTAATCTATCCATAGCGTGGTACAGAAGCAGCCATCCATCCTTTGTCTTCATAGGAGGAGCAGCAGCACCTCGCATCCAATTGTCCCAATGAGTCTCGCGACCTCCACGAGTAGGGGAATTCTGACTTTTAATATATTTGCCAGGACCTACTGAGTCTAAATTAGAAACATAATCTATTTTTATATCGGGGGAAACACTGTGAAGGACTGCAAATTTACCATTAAATAGTTCTGGGAAGAGCACCCAGTTCTTTTCTACTGTTCCAGGTGCAGATAGATGAATCGGCCTTTTCCAGTTCCATCTGCTCTTCTTTAAATCATCTACAGCTATGGAGGTGAGGGCAATACGCACTGAGTGCCAGCCCTCGAAGGCTGTATAGCTCATATAAATGCGATCATTGATGCGTACGGCTCTAGGATCCTCACACCCGCCCCAGCCACCGCCTGATGTATAAACCCAGGGAGAATATACAGTGGGTCCTGAAGCTTTCATGGGGTCAGCATGACCATATCCAGCTGGAGGACTATAGACGGGGTAATTGGACCGCTTCTCGAAGTTGAAGCCATCTTTACTTGCTGCATGACCTACTTGGGACACTCCGCCCATGCCCAGAGCTCTATACAGTAAGTGGACAAACCCTTCATCATCTATGACTGCAGCTGGGTTAAAGACAGCCATGTTTTCCCATTCATTTATATGTTGTGGAGCAAGTAGTGGATTTGAAAAGTGGCGCTCAAGATTAAATGCCTTGTATTTTCTTCTAAGTTGATAAGGGAAGAAAAATAAAAACAGAAGAATACAAACGAAAAAGATTAATAACCCGATGATTATTTGGTATATAAGTAAAGTACTACTCATACTCTTCCATACTTATCCTCGAACCGGGTAATATCCTCTTCATTAAATTCTCCTAAAGAGATTTCTAGAACCTCCACGGCGCCATGAGCTGAGATACGATGCTTCGACCCACGAGGGATGTAGTGGTTGTCGCCTTTATTTATGAGGAACTTCTCCTCACCTACTTGGATAGTGCCTGTACCGGATAACACATACCAGAACTCATCCCGACCGCTGTGTGACTGTAAGCTGAAAGCTTCCCCAGCATTTACGGTTAAAATCTTTACAGTACTAATAGTGTTCTTAGTGAACTCTAAAAAATTCCCCCAGGGTCTCTTTTCAAGATAGGGATTAATTGGTGAACTCATTTTTCACCATTCATTTTAACAAGCTTAATATTGTACGCAATATAAATAGGGGATTAATCTAATTTAGTTAGTTAAGTCCAAGGTCCTTGGCCCAGCTTTCTCTAGTTAGGGGACCTACTCGGCCTGTGACCTCTAGCCCACGAGCTTCTTGATATTTTCTGATAGCTTTTTCAGTTTTAGGGCCGAAGTAGCCATTCAAGGGTTCGTCACTCGGTAAGAAACCTTGAGATTGTAGAAATTTCTGAAGTGCTAGTACCGCGTCACCTTCGTCTCCACCTGCAATAGTTTTATCGGGAATTCCAAGATTTTTTATTTCAACTGAAGGAGAAGTTGTGTTAGTAGTGCCAGCTACACTTATCTTTGGAGGATGGATTATCATTATAGGTCTCTCATACGAAGCTGTGATGGAAGCCAAACTCTCGAGGTAATGATAATCACGAGTCAAGATATTTATAGAAAGTAGAGTAACGGCAGCAAGTAGAAATAGAGTGAATTGTGATAAGTGTTTGGTGCTCCACTTTCTGAGGCGTTCCATTTCACTCTATTATATGTTGACTTGAATCTCATGCAATGTGTTTATAACCATAAAACCCGCTTGGTAGCGGGTTTTATGAATCTAAGAAGTAGAAGTCTAATTTACCAGGTCGGTAAATACGACTACTCTCTCGTCGTAGGTCTTTTCATTCTTAACCCAGTCACCTGTGCAGGTAATAAGATTAAGATGTCCCTTTGAGTCACCATTTTTGAAGATTTCGTCCGGATTAGACTTATAATCGTAGACCTCTATGTGAGAGACCTTGTAGGTATAAGTCTTGTCATTCGTAACTACCTTTACTGTATCTCCGGGTGCGAGTTGGGAGAGGTCATAGAAGACAGCTCTAGGAGTATATCTTCCATCTAAGTGTCCGTCTATGATCGAGACTCCAGAGGTACCGAGTTTAGCACTTCCGTTATACCAAGCCACATCGGTGAAGTTGGTAGGAATTCCGATTGATCCTCCTTTACCCAGTCCTACACTTTGGATGTTGGCGTCTACTCCGATCTTAGGGATAACTAGTTGAGAAGAAGTTTCGGTCCTGGTTAGAGTGCCGTTTTCAGTAGTTCCAGTATTTCTCTGAGTGCCTATAGAACTTATAGATCCAGAGTCTCGGCTAGTTTCGGTTCTTGAAGTAACTGACGTACTTTCTGTATCTGCAGCAAGGGCAACATGAGAATTATCTGAAGTCACCCCTGTACCAGTGCCTACATCAGAGGTTCCACCCGCCGCTTGCATGCGGCTCTCTAGAGTAATACCGCCAACTAGGATAAGGATAGCTAGTGCACCTACTGTGAGAAGTATCTTACCTGATTGATTCTGGAGTTTACTCATAACCTTTGATTAGATTTCTAACAATTTCCTTTCTACCAATGTCCGTAACCACCTCCTGTATTAGGAAGGCCTGGGATGATAATCACACCTGGGTCGGTTACATTAACGGTACAGGTTGCTGTTTGACCATTGCTTGTAACAGTAATGAGACGTGAACCTGCTGACGGATAGTTCACTATGAAGCTGGTACCCGTCGGATTAACAACTTGGAGATTCTGACCTGACCACACATACTGGCCATTACCGCCTGTGGCAGTAAAGGTTGCGTTAGTACCCTTAGTTACAGTCTGTACTGAAGGTAGACATGCCAGAGTACCAGTAGTTGTAGTAACCCCTCCAGTCGACCCAGTAGAAACGATGGGTGAACCAGCAGGATTTACTACTAGATTACAAGTAGCGCTCAATGAGCCACTATTTACTGTGATGGTATATACACCTGGGTTCGGATAACTGATGGCAAATGTATTGCCCACAGGATTACCCACGGTCGCATTCTGTGCTGACCAGGTGAAAGTACCATTACCTCCGGTTACAGTTGCTGTTGCGGTCTGACCGACGTTTACTGTGTTGGGGAAGCTACAGCTGAGAGGCGAGGTCATGGAACCTGGGTTTGTTACTATTGCTGAACCAGCTGGGTTAACCAAGATAGTACAAACTGCTGATTGACCGTTACTTGTAACGGTTACGCTGTAGGTACCAGGAGTTGAGAATGTCACTCCGGCTGTATTACCCACTGGAGTACTGAAGCTTCCGCCGGTAGAAGAGAAGGAGAATGATCCTCCTGTACCACCACTTGCTGTTACTGTAGCAGTCTCACCTACATTTACTGTGGTAGGGAAGTTACAACTTAGTGGAGTCGTTTGGGCGCGAAGAGTCATAGCGCCGAATGATAGTGCCAAGACACTTACTGCCAAAGACAATGAAAGAATTCTTTTTGTAATTTTCATCTTTGCTTTTAATTAATTGTTAACTTTGCAATATGTTTTTGTTGAGCCGTATATTGCCAGAGGACAGAGCCCTCTGATAAATATCTATAACGGTCGGAGGAAATAAACCTTACCCATACAAAAATCCCTCAACATTGAGGGATTTTGTTGTCCTAAACTAGCTTCAAAACTTCTATAAAGGAGTGTTCATATCTGTCTGGACCTCAGATGCGGTAAGCGCTCTGTTGTATATTCTCATCTCATCCAATGATCCATGGAAGTAGTCTGTAGTAGCCCAACGACCAAACTGTAGAGGGCTGGTGTTGTTATATGGTGTCACATTTTGTACTGCAGAGTTATTTAGTACTCCATTAATGTAGACAGAAAAGGTAGTTCCATTCCATACACATGCTACATGGCTCCAGGTGTTGGGGGCTAAAGAAGTAGAGGAAAGCACGAAGTTATACGAGATGTTATTTCCAATTGTGCATTGAACTGCACTATTGCTACTTAATTCCATTGCGTAGCTATTTGAAATGTCACCAATAGTACCTTTGCCGAACACGCTTCTCCAACCTACCCCTATCGGATTAATCCAGGCGGATATAGTACCGGAGGCACTTAGATCTAGAGAATTAGAATCTGGGACACTTATGTAGTCATCTAGTCCGTCAAAATTTATTGCGCCACCATACTTACCGGATAAGCTCCATACAGGACCGTTGGTTAGAGTACCTATATTGGCATTTAGAGTTGAGTCTGTAGCTACTGCTCCGGATCCTTGGTTAAGGTTGAAGGCAGCAGCCAAGCCTGGTGGGATAGGGCTCTGGACCTGACTGTAGGTAGCAGTAAGTGTTAGTGGAGAACTCGGGACTACCACTGTGTGCTGTTGTGTCCCACCATCCGACCAATTAGCGAAGTTAAATGTATTTGCTCCTTGAGTAGTGGTGGGAGCATTTACTACGTGGTTGTATCCAATCAACGTGTCGTAGACGGTCGGGGTAGTTATAGCTAGACCATCCAGGGTGAGACCGATCCCGCTGGGCACGGTATCAAGAGTCAAATTTACTTTATCTGGATATATGATGACTGAAGCACTACTTTTTAGTCCGTCACTATCAGTAACCGTAACAGTAAAGCGGTAACGTGTATTTCCGTGAAAGTCATGCCCAGAAGTTGGAATCTGGAACGTACCAGACTTGCTTCCTACTGTCGGAAGTGCCGGGTGAACGTGTCCTTCGTGGAGAAAGTCTATATTCCAAGTAAATGCGCTGGCTGGTAAGGCTCCATCTTCGGTGTCGGTGGCATCAGCTGAGAAGTTTATAACATCACCCGCTCGGAATAAGCTTCCGTCAATAGGACTACTCAGAGTAATTACCGGACTATTACCAATGGTAATAACAATAGGTGTAGCAGTTGTACTACTCATACCGTCAGAAACTGTAAGCCGCGCACTGAATTGACCAGTCTGTGTGTATGTATGACTTGGATTAGCTAAGGTTGAAGTAGCTGTATTGTCACCGAAGTCCCAAAGGTAAGTGAGTGTATTTCCATCTGGATCAGATGAACCAGTACTACTGAAGTTCACTGTGAATGGAGTACTTGAACTTTGGATGAGGTTTGCGGAAGAGACGGCAACTGGAGGAAGATCATTCGAAATAAATTTGATTCTTCTAATCTTACTTACACTCTGACAAGTGGGACAGGTGTCGTTGAATCCAATATCTACATAATAAAGAGCTCCATCTGGTCCTTCTTTCAAGGCCACAATATCTCCATATGGGCCATCGGGTATGCCTGTTGGAGGTTCGAAGTTAATGACTCCAGAAACGTTTCCGTTGGTATCGAAGGTTAAGCGCTTAATCCAGTTCTGCGCATAGTCGGCGAAGAAGTAGCTACCTCTGTATGTAGCAGGGAATTGAGTCCCGTGATAGACGAATCCACCTGTTATCGATGCATCTCTGCCGTCATGAGGGTAGTAGTAAAGTGGTTGCGTGTAAGGAGGAGTTTGGCAATTAGCTTCACAATTTGCCCAGCCGTAATTAGCGCCTCTGACTCCCATGTCAACTTCTTCAATGGCTGTACTGTAGTCATTGCCACCGACATCACCAATGTAAAATTTACCATCAGTAGGATCAATCCAGGCTCTGTAAGGATTACGAAGACCAAGTGCCCAAATACCATCTGCATTTGGTCCAGCTCCGTCGTAGAATGGATTATCTGTTGGAACAGTTCCATCTTTATTTAGTCTGAGAATCTTACCTTCTGTGCTCGTCATGTCCTGGGCTCTCTCGGCAGCAAAGTTTTCTCCTGTGGTTATGTAGAGTTTACCGTCTGAGGCGAAGTTCAAGGCTCCTCCGTGGTGGTCAGGCCCAGCATCCTGAGTGTCTTGATAAATTACAAATTCGCTTCCGGCTACAGTTCCGAATAAATCATTTGTGGCAGTAAATCTGGATACTCTGTCTACGTTAGGGTTACTCAATGTGTAAAACACATAGTAGTAATGGTTGTTAGAGAAGTCAGGATCTAAGGTAATATCGAAGAGACCTTGGTAGCCGTTGGTAGTACCAACGTTGGTTAACTCTAGGAAAGGAATTGGATCGACCTGAGAAGCTCCGGCTCTCAGGATCCAAATCTTTCCGCCTAACTCGAGGATAAGCAGATTGCCATTGGGAAGGAACTGGATCTGCACAGGAAGATTAAGGTTTGAAGTAATAATTTCATTCTGGAATGTACCTGGAGTGGATGTGGAAACGTCCTGAGTTGTGAAGGATAGATCATTTGATTGAGCTTGAGTGCCAAAAGAATCCACAGAACGTACTTGGTAGTGGTAAGTAGTATTAGGATTTAAGGATGAGAGAGTCTGAGAATGCTGAGTAACAGGATTTGAATCCAACTGAGAACTCAATCCATAATTACTATTGACTCCATAATTCACTTGGCTTGTAGAAGAGGTGCTAGTAGTCCAGTTTATCGTTGCGTTACTAGTGGTTATGCCAGAAGTGATTATATTACTTATGCTGAGAGCTGGTGCACTAGTTGTAGCTGTGATAGGTGAAGAAGTGGCAGATACATTTCCTGAGGTATCTCTTGCTTTGACTGCATAGGTGTAGGAAGTGTTCGGTATGAGGCCCGTATCAGAATAGGTTCTAGTGGATTGGGAGATTATCTGAGATCCGTTTCTATAAAGAATGTATGTACTCACAGCTACATTGTCCGTAGAAGCATTCCAAGCCAGGTTTATTTGAGTGGAGGAAGCCACAGTAGCAGAAAGTCCAGTTGGTGTACTCGGGGGAACGGTGTCCGAAGAAGTGGAGGTGGTGAAGGTGGCATTGTTCCCGAGCTTCTCATTTCCTGCAGCGTCTATAGAACGGGGACGGTAGTTGTATAGAGTTCCTGAGTTCAGGCCAGTAACCACTACGCTATGAGTTGTGAGAAGAGTGTTGTCGAGCGAGGTCTGTGACCCGTAAGAAGTTGTCACTCCATAATCCACACGAGAAGAAGCGGGTTCGCTGGTGGTCCAGTTTACCGTAGCGGAGTTACTAGTGATATTAGTGACTGAAACAAGAGAGATGGTTGGAGATGTTGTGTCCATAACTATTGTGTCAGAAAATCCTACTGACCAGTTACCTCGTGCATCCATAAACTGCACAAACACAGTCTTAGTACCTGTACCCGTAGCTAATGTCCAAGCCTTGGTAGTGGCATAAGCCTCGGCAGTAGAGTAACTGCTACCTGTATTGCTAAAACGCATTTGCGTCACAGCACTTAAAGTATCAGTAGCAGTAAGGTTAAGGATGGCATTCCTATTGTTTGTGGCGGAAGCTCCATTATTTATAGCAATAGTCCCAGTCGGAGCTTGGTTATCTACATTTACATTTGCTACAACTGAAACTGTGGCATTACCAGCGGTGTCTCTAGCTCTCGCAGATACTGTGTGAGCACCATTTGTGGCAGTGGTGGTATTCCAAGTCATCGAATACGGAGAACTTGTGTCTTCAGCTCCAAGGTTCGTACCATCGAGTAAGAACTGGACTCCCACAACACCCACGTTGTCTGAAGCAGTGGCTGTGACCAGAGTGTTAGTACCTGAAACAATAGTTGAATTAAGAGGTGCTGTTAGAGTAACCGTGGGTGGAGTTGTGTCACCGACTGCTGCCCTAGTAGTAGAGGTGGCCTCATTCGAATAAGCTGAATTACCTCCGTTGTTATAACTTCTTACTCGATAAGCATAAGTGGTAGATGCAGAAAGGCCAGAAATATTTTGATAACTTGCAATGTTTGCACCTACGGTTGCTATCTCACCATATACTCCAGAAGCACCTGTCTTCCTTTCTATCCTAAACCCGAGTTCATCTGCTGATGTATCAGTCCAGGAAAGATTTATTTGTGATGAAGATATGGCCGATGCACTAAGTCCAGTGGGGGTACTTGGTGGAGGCACAGGAGTATTACCAAAATTGAAAAGCTCAGTTATATCCGTCGCACTTAATACTCTGTTGTATACGCGAACCTCGTCTAGCATCCCTCGGAAATAATCAGACGCACCCCATCTGCCAATCTGGAATGGCAAACTATTGCCTACGGGAGTAACAGTTTCGGCTACCGAACCGCTTTCTATACCGTTCACATAAACTTTCAGAGTAGTTCCATTCCATACACATGCTACATGACTCCAAGTATTGAGAGGAAGAATGGCACTCGAGGTGACTGCATTGAAGCTAGTGTTGTTACTGATAGTACACTGGATTTGCCGACTGGGATTAATTTCCATGGCATAGTTGTTGGCAAGATCACTATCAATACCCTTGTCTATGATGCCACCCCAACCTGCCGCTGAAGGATTAACCCAGGCGCTATAAGTTCCTACTGTCAGATCAAGTGTGTTCGAGTCTGCGGCGCTAACATAATCATTAGTTGTATCAAATGTAAGTGATCCGCCAAGTTTTCCTGTGGTATTCCACACAGGGCTTACAAAGAGAGTGCCATTATTTGCATTGGATGTAGAGTCTGTGGCGATGCTGCCTGAACCTTGATCCAAGGTCCAGTACAAACTTAAGTTGCTCACCATATCTGCATGGGCAGAAGGTATTAAGATCGAGAGTAGTAGTGTTACTGTTACTGTTAATACTGTTTTTCTGATAATCCGTGATTCAGTCTTTGCGGCCATCCTTTATGAAATTAAATTAATAGATGCGTTCAACATAACAAAGCCGCCCTGATGTCACAAGGCGGCTTTGTTATTAAAAGTTGTAAATACCAACTTGTCTATAGCTTACCCTTCCAAGCTCTATCTAGCTCACTTATATTAATCTTTTTCATTTGAAGCATGGCCTGCATAGCTCGAGCATTGGCCTCCTTGTCCTTTGTGTTCATCCAGCGGCTCATATCTGGTACTACTTGCCACGAGAATCCATACTTATCCATAAGCCATCCACATTGCTGAGCTTTCGGATCACCCCCTTCACTTAATTTGTTCCAATAATGGTCAATCTCTTCCTGAGTCTGACACTCTATGAGAAATGACACAGCGTTTGTGGGTTTGAATATTGGTCCACCATCAAGAGCCATAAATCTCTGACCTTCTAGCTCGAAGACTGCTGTCAGTACCTGGCCGTCGAAACCCTTCATTGGCCCTTCGGTAATACCTTCAGGGTATCTTTGAATATTAATTACCTTAGAGTTCTTAAATATCGAGATGTAGAAGTTTATAGCTTCTTCAGCATTCCTATCGAACCAGAGAAATGGAGTAATTTTTTGAATCATATTACATTCTTGGATTAGGTTGCATAATACTAAGTCTGTTGCCCTCACTGTCTATAAATGATGCAAAGAGGCCAACACCTGGGATCTCCTCAGGATTACCGTCTCGTTTCGATCCACCTATAACTGTACCCTGAGCGGCTTTTATCTTTTTTATAGCTTCATTTATATCTGTGACAGCGATGACGAATGAAGGGTAACGACCCATCTCATCCTTGGGTTTCTTGTACATGCCACCGTTTATAGTGCCTGGAGTCTGGTTCATTCCTTTCTCATCTGTCTCGGTGGTCTGCATAACCACATACTCTCCCATATCCGGCCCCATCATTTGAGCCTTCCAACCGAAAGCTGCCTTGTAGAACTTGGCTGCTCTATCCTTATCCTCGTATGGCATCTCGAAATGTACTACTGGATTCATAGTAAAAAATTAATTTATATCGGACTATTATAACAAATATAACAAAACAAAAACCCCTTTTTAGGGGCTTTTGTATAAATGTGTCTTAGTTACTAGTTCGTAGTTGCGAAGAAGATGGAAGTAGATGTAGCAGTCTTACTGATTGATGGATCAGTTGACTCTAATACGAAGTAATAATTCGTAGCACCAGTTAGTCCTGTCAGAGTAAACAAGTGACTTACTCTTAGAGTCGAATCAGCTACCGATGAGGTCAAAGAACTTGTGATATCGAGAGGAGTCGAAGTTCCGAAGTAGACCTTACCAGTCGCAAGCCTATTTGTAAGCCAAGAGATGGTAGCAGTGGTAGTGGCAACACTTGTAACTGCCACATTAGAGATCACTACGCTATCTCCCGATGGAGGAGGGTTAACTGGTGGGGTAGTAGTTCCTTGTGGAGGTGTGGTAGTACCATGCTCTAGTTTATCCCAGATACCTGGAGGTAACTTCTGGCAAAGAGGAACAACAGGTTTGTCGTCACCATCATGCTTCTTAAGCCATCCTGGGGCAATGAGATGTCCTGGAGGCACTATGGCACAAGGACGCTTGCCTTCATTATCCTCGTCACCATCTTCTCTGTGCCTGGTAGAAGTAGCAGTGGAGGTTCCTGTCTCCCATGCTATAGGGTGCTCTCTTAGGAATTCATTTAACTTGGCTAGAGTCCTAGGGCCAACGTTTCCAACTTTCTCAAGGCCATTCTTCTCTTGGAACTTCATCACTGCGCGTGCAGTGGCTGGTCCGAAGTGTCCTGTTATAAGTCCTTCAGGGTAGAGACTTGGATCTGAAGCCAAAATGCTTTGAAGTATCTTTACATTGTCACCTTCAGAACCTTGTTTAAGAGTTGTGACTAGGTTCGAGACTATGGCTTGCTGCTGAGTTTGTAATGCTGCGATCTGAGCTTGGAGATTCTTAATCTGAGTTAAGAGATTCGTGATGCTCTGACTGTTGGTTTGAGCGAATGTGGCGACAGGTAAGACCATGGTAAGAATTGCCGCAACACCTAAAACCTTATTTATTTTCAACATGAATTTATTATTACTAACAACACCTGGTTTCCCAGGCCTATGAATTATACCCCATAACTAGTTTGCAAATTTCTGCTATCCAGGTTCTATTTTGCCGAGCTATCTGCTTGGAAAATACCGAAGGTATTACCTTCTGTGTCTAAGAAGTAGCCCTGCCAACACACACCAGGAACAGCAAACTTGGGTAGGGCCACAATACCGCCGAGAGAAAGGATTTTCTTTTGTGCTTCATTGAAGTCAGGAACTTCTATGGAAAAGACAAAGGCATTTGTACCTGACTCGGGTGGAGGTGCTTTGGCTGGACGCTTCAAGAGCCCTCCTCTCAAGCTCTTAGTCTCTATTCGCCAGTATTCCACAGGTAAGTGGGGATCTTTAGTGAACTTCCAGCCGAAAATTTCTTTGTAGAAATTTACCGCTTGGTCGGTATTGTCTGCTTGTATTTCGAAGTATGATGGTCCATTCATGTCCTTATTATAACAAAAGGCAAAGGTTCACACCTTTGCCTAACGAAGACGAATTCTTGAAATGCGGGGAGGTCTCGTGCTGCGTACCCAGATCCACCAGGCCAAGACTCCTCCCAAGAGATTACCCAGTAGCCAGTAAGCAAGACAGTTGTAACTTACTAAGAAAAGTCCAAATAAGACAAGTCCATCTACAATGGCACATAGAATGATAAAAAACACAAAAGCATAGCGGAGGTACTTATTATGGACGGTCATGTGTCCTCCTTAGGGGTCTGAAAAAATACTACACTATGCAAACTATATTAGCGATGGATACACCCGGCCCAGCAGCAAGGCCTACGCATCCCTCCAGAGAGCTTACTACGCGCCTTTTCAAGCCTTATACCTCTTGTCTCTGCCTTCTTCCCTGACTCGATCCAACAGATCCATTCATTCCTAGCCAGGGGAGTGATGTCCTGCCAGAGTGAAAGCACCTTCGGTGAAGAAGTGATCATCCTCTTTATATCTGGTTGCATCTTGTGGACAGTACCACCAAGAACTTCCTTATTTGACATGATTCTTCATATTATCATGACGAGATAAGGATCAAAGTCCTGCAAAGGCTTAGCCTTTGCATTCTTTACCAAACCTTATAGATCTCTCTTGAACCAGAGACATACATATCATTCATGTCCTTAAACTTCTCCATTACTACCTTCTCTTTTGGAGTTTGGCCTATATTCTTAGTCTCAACCTCATAAGCAGCTAAGTTATCGTAGTTTGAAGCAATGATGACACGATGAAATTGTCCAGTCATGTCAGTCATGACGTGAACATTCTTCTTCGGCAGTACATCTGCCCATTCTTTGAAGAGTTTTGCTACTTTCGAAGCGTTGCCAGGTTTACAGACGAATATGTCATGAACAATTATCATGGTATAAAATTTAATTTATTAATTTATATATTATAGACGGAAAGTACCTTGCTCCGCGACCAGGGCTCGAACCTGGGACATCCTCCTTAACAGGGAGGCGCTCTACCAACTGAGCTATCGCGGAATGTGAAAAATAATACAGAAAAATAAGGCCCAAATCAAACCACTTTATTGTATGCTTGACAATAGTCTTTTAATATGCTAAGATAATAAAAGATAAGGTTCACCTCAACCGGAGAACACATGGCTACTCAGCTTCACAAACTTCGAGAGAAGAGTGACAGAAAGTCCGAAGCACGTGCAGCAGACCTCCCGCAAAGCGCCAATTGGCGTGACATCGGTAAGGCTCTGGTGGACGAGCAGGACAGGTCGAGCTGGGAGAAAGAACGTCTGCTCCAGGAGGAAGACGAGTACTGGACAGAGATGTATCGTCTCGACTTCGAGCGTGAGTGCCTGTACGACCCTGACGAAGGCTCCGCGGACGACCACTACGATTCTGTGGAAGCCAATGTGAGGTATGAGGTGAGTCTGTATGATCTCTGTGATGACTAACACCGCCCCAGGAGCCGCACGCTCCTGCGGGCGGTTTCCTTTTCTTTCTGTTTTACTTGCAAAGGCTAAGCCTTTGTACTCTATGAAGTATTGATAACCCACCTCTCACTATGCTAATTTGGCTAGAGACTGGATTCACTGGGAGGCTGTATGAAGGGTGTACTCTGGGGTATAGCACTGGCTCTTCTGGTTATTGGATATTTTGTAGGTACAGCTCTAGAGAGGATAAGGAAGAGAAGGATTCTCATTCTCGAGATTCTAGAGAGAGAGCCAGAAGGCCTCTTCGGCCGAGATATTATTGAACGCTCAGGTAATCGAATCCGGCGGGGTACAATTTATGGGTATCTCAACCAGATCGAGAAAGAGGGTTTAGTCATAAGTGAGGAGGTCAGAAAGGAAGAGTATCTCGGTACTCCTTTACGGCGTAAGTATAAGATTACCGAGAAGGGGACACATTTTCTCTTGGCCCATAAAGCATCCATTTCCGAAAACAATGCAGAGACCTAACCTCTGCATTTATTATTTATAACAAAAAGAGAGCCCCAGCTCTCGTATTAGTGCAGATCCTCGTCCTCATCTTGAGCGCCGAAGATATACTGACGCCGAGAAGTTTTCGTTTCAGAAAGCTTATTTGCCACAAATGCAGATGCTTCCTGTAAATCTGTAAAGTCTTCTATGTTTTCTTCGTTCCAGTCCTGATCCATGTGCTTTTGGATCTCATCGTAGAGTTCTTGGCTAAATGGCCCTTCGCGAGATTGCTTGAGAACTTCCTCTAAAGCACGCCGTGGCATATGGCCTCCTTGTGGTCTCAGACCATTCAACTCCTTGGCTGTGGATATGTCAAATTGTTTTCTAAATATCAGCTACAATGTATATGTACTAGCTTTTAAAATTTAAATGAACACACACAATTACTACAAGGTTTCTGGTTTTATTTTCTTATTAGTTGCAGTTCTTCATCTCTGGAGACTGATCAATGGTCTTACTGTGAAGTTCGGTACATATATGGTACCTACTTGGCTCAGTTGGGCAGCAGTTATCGTCGCAGGGTATCTCGCCTATACAGCTCTTCTCAAGAAGAAATAATTTTCTAATTTAATGAGTCGTAAGTCTGCCATCTGGGGAGGGCTCTTCATCGGATCTTTCATTGGCGGATTGGTCCCGAACCTCTGGGGTGCGGACTATTTCTCATTTTCTGGTGTAGTCTCACAAGCTGTTTTCTCCATCCTTGGTATATGGCTCGGATTTAAACTTTCCGCTTAGTTGCTTGTAATCATTGTTCTTCTATCTACGTCTAACATTGTGTTAGTAGCTAATTTACTATTATGGGAGAAAAAGAAGATGCAGAGAACAGAGCCAAGGAGGCTGAGGATGATGAGTCTGAAGCCGAGAAAGCGCAAGCCGACGCTGCTCAAAGGAAGGCGGATGCCGAGCGTGATGCCGCAGATGCTTCGCAGAAGGAGGCAGATCAGAAGAGGGAGCATGCTGAAAGCTAAGTTGATATAATAAATTCCATGATGAATATAAATATTAAAGCCACGGGTATCGAGATGACACCCGCTATTTCTTCATATGCAGAAAAGAAAATTTCTTCCATAGAAAAGTACATTGAAAAGGGTAAATCTCCAGTTGTGCAGATGGAGGTGGGGAAGAACACTAAGCATCATAAGGAAGGACCTTTCTTTAGAGCGGAAGTGAAGATAGTCGGTCTTGGTAAAGATGTCTATGCTGTATGTGAAGCAGAGGACTTGTATGCTGCCATAGACATGGTGCGCGATGAAGTAGTACAAGAGATCACCAGAGACAAGTCCAAACGTCTCCACATGATGCGTAAGGGCGGAAGGATGGTGAAGGATATTGTGCGGGGTTTCCCGTGGGTGAGATTGCCCAAGAGATTTCGCCGCGGTGAAGACATTGATACAATATAAATAACATAAGACATGAATTATTGGCAAAATTATTGGAGACAGACAGCTAATCCCTTTGTATCAGGTGCGGTGCTTATGGGTGGATTGGTAAGCGGACTTATCCTCTTTATGCTTGTGCGCATCGAGAGCAAGCTGGATGCATTTGTGGACTTCGCTCCCACAGTTTCTCAAGTTCAGCGCTATACTAAGCCATAATTCTCCAGCCTAAGCTTTAATATCAATCTCTGCTTGACAAAAGCAGATGGGGGTGTATAATATACATAGAGTGGTTTGTTTGAAATGCCGTTTTCCGCTCTAACAGGTACGGGCCCGTATCTGTTAAATCGGCCCGATTGCAATGGTATAAAGAGGCCTCCGCCTAGCATTCGGTGACAGCAATATAAAGGAGGATAGACTTCCTTGGTTCGCCGGTCTTGGAAGCGACTTAAAAGGCGCGGCCGGACATCCCAAGCGGGCTCTGTCCGGCTGAAGAAGTTCTTTCCGTGACTTCGGTCACTGTATCCATAAATAAGCGCTCAACTTCGGTTGGGCGCTTTCTCTTTATTTCTATTTGTTTATCTTTTTCCTTTCAAACCGTTTTCGTAGTCCTTGTAACTCATCTCTTTCTTACCGGGAGGGATGACTTTGTCTAAAACGAGTTCTCCACTCTCTAAATGTGCTTTGGTTATTATCAAATCTCCCTTACGTGCTCTGGGCCAAGTCTCATAGGCCATGATCTTTCGTAATGCTAGCTCTGGCGAGTCGTTTGTAATATCCGCATCCTCTTTTTTTATTTTCTTTGTATAAGTGGCTTTTGAATTATCTTGGGGAACTTCATCTATCTTTCCATCTATCCATAGGGGAAGAATCTGAGCTAGGACTTGTCCTCCACTATGTCCAAGCTTCTCTTCAATTATCGAATAATAATCTGGCCAGGGGGTAATGAATTGAGTGGTTGTGACTACCACAGGACCTGTATCCATCTCTTCGTCCATTCTCATAATGGTTAAATGCGGTTCTGGTTCACTAATTATGGAAGATTGTATGGGGGAAGGACCTCGAAGTCTGGGCAGTCGTGACGGATGGACATTGAGAGTCTTATAAGGCGGCATATAAATTACTTCTTTGGGTAAAATTTTCCCGAATGATGCCACGATAAATACATCTGCTTTTGCTTCTTGCAGCTTCTTTATATCTAATGGTTCCTGAGCTGAAGTAATATTAAGAACAGGGGTAAGTCCTTCCTTCTCTAACTCCTCTAAAACATATTTAGAGAATTGTGAGGAACCGAAATATACAAATTTGATCGACACTGTTATTCACTAATCTTATTATGGGTTTCTTCTGGAGGAAGTTCGTGTAAGCCTTCTGCCTTATCTATAAATAGAATACCATTTAAGTGATCTACCTCATGTTGGAAGATCTGAGCCATAAGGCCCGAAGCTCCTTTCTGGAACTTCTTACCATTCTCATCATAGGCTGTAATGGTGGCCTTCTCACTTCTCTCAACATGTCCGTACAGCCAACGGATAGAGAGGCATCCTTCCTCCATCATAAGTTTCTTCTTGGAGAGTTTAGTTATGGTGGGATTTATAAATACTAAATCTTCCGGAGCATTTTCCAATTCTTTCGGAGTGGACTCGTCCTTCCGCATAAGAAGAAGAGTTCTACCGCTAACTATAAAAATGCGTAAACTCTCGCTTATCTGTGGTGCAGCAATAGCTACCCCATCATCTTGGGACTTCAGGGCCTTCTTCATCCGTGAGAGGACACTCTGAATTTTCTTAGAAGTTATTTCTTTAACCTCGACAGGGTGTGCCATCTCACGTAAGACTGCCGCGTCTTTCTGGACTATTTCTGGGTTGGGCATTTTATAGAATACTCTCAGGATCCACTTTAATGGAAAATGATGGCGGAAGCAAAAGAAGTTTCTCGGAGAGTTCCTTAACAGGCCAGTTACTTCTACCGACGCGCATGATCATGGACAGGATACTTCTATGGCTTCCCAAGCCTCGTTCTTCTATAAACTCAGGGTTCCATGGTCTGAAAAGATTTTCCAGAAGAGAGGCATGAGTTTTAAGAGAAGATCTTTCATCTTCAATAGAGACTTTTATAAAGAGTGAGAGAGGTGGGTAATACAGTTCCTCACGCTCCTTCATCTCGAACCTATAAAATTCTAAAATAGTGCCCTCTGTAGCGTAGTCGAGTATAACTTCTCCCCGGTTACGTGTCTGAATGAGCATATCGACTTCTGTAACTTCCTTAAGATGAGTCAATAAATAAAAGATGCGTTCGTTAATAGTAAAGTCCGGTATGGAGAAGAGAGAGTCCAGAGAGACAACTATGGAGTAAGGAACTTTCTCAAGATAGAGAAGAGCAAGTTCTGTGCCAACCAGGATACCACCGCGAGTAGAAGCGAACTCCTTGGCAACCTTACTCGCCTTAGCTCCTGTGGGTGTATGTTCTTTATCCAAAATAAATATAGGTGCTTTAGGAAACTGCAACTTAAGTTCTTCTATAATCCTGTCGGTACCGATACCAAGTGGTATTAACTTCCAACTACCACATTTGTCACATGTAGTTAGTGCATCGCGCCTTGCACCGCAATGATGACAGATATAAATCCGATCTTGAGTGGGCTCTTTAGAGTCCTTCAACTTATGTAGGACCACAGGAGCTCCACAATTTTTACAAAGTAGGAGTGCACCACAGTGACCACAGACAGTGGTGTGAGCAAGTCCTTTACGTGCACCGAAGAGGAAAATTTTCTTTTTTTCCTCTAGGGCTTTAGAGATAAGGTTAGTAGCTTTTTTAGAAAATATTTCGAAGTCCCTCGGACTCTCACGTTCGGTACGAGACTCACGCATGTTCATTACCCTAATCTGAGAGTTACTTTTAACATTCCAACTCAAAGGTGTGTACTCACTATAGACATCTTCCTTGGCCTTTTTAAGCGACTCGAGAGAGAGTACCGTGTCCCCGAGTATAAGCGTGGCTCCAGTTTCTTCTGCGAGATACTGGATGAAAATTTTATAATTTAGATATGGACGCTTGAGAGTCTTATAAGATCTAGAATTTTCTCTTTCGATTATGATGGTGCATAAATCTCGCCTGGTGAAAGAAAGAAATCCAGGTGTAGTTATAAATAAGATTGGATGCTTTTCATCACGAGCTTTAGCCAGAATTTCTTTTTGAATATTGACGCTCTTACCTGAGAGGGTGAAGGTAAATTTCTCTATACCTTTAGAAAGTAGGAATTCAAGTCTGAGCGCATCCTCGCGAGTGGGAACTATCAAGAGTACTGATTCCTTGCGGGCGAAGCTTGATCTCACTATGGAGTTATACTCTTGCATCCGTTCATTGGTCGGAAGTTGGATGAGTAGAGCTTCCTTCTTGCCCACTTTTTGAATCTCTGGGCCTTCTCCCATAAGAGAGGGAATATCGAGAAAGATCTTCGGTAGAATTGCGCCCAAAACCGACCCCGTGGTGGCGGCGAAATAGACACCAGTCCTGAGAGAAGCTTTTACTAGACTTTCAGGAACACTGCCTACTCGTTCTATTTCTTCAAGCTTTCTTAGGGTAAAGTCAGCTGACCTAAGCTCAAGTTTAGCTTCCTCGACCTCTCTAGATCCTATGATAAGGCCTAAATACGAGCTTTTCCTGATAGGTATGCGCACTAGAGTGCCTAACGGTAAATCTTCCTTAGTAAAGTAAGAAAGTTTATCCCGTGTTATACCCCGGGCAAATGGCACTACTTCTACAACTCGCATTGCCACATTATATGACACAGGAGTATCATATTGCCCATGCCACTCGCTAAGAAGCTCGGTATAGATCTTGGTACTACAAATATTCTTGTCTTCGTGCCAGGGAAAGGAATTATTCTGAATGAACCCTCAGTTGTTGCCATTGCAGAAAATAATAAAATCCTAGCCATAGGAGCAGAGGCTAAGACCATGGTTGGACGAACTCCAGATGACATCGTAGCTTACAGGCCCATGAAAGATGGAGTCATCGCAGACTACCGAGTGACTGAGGCCATGCTCAAGCATTATATAAATAAGTCACTGGGTCGTTGGAATCTTTTTAAACCAGATGTGCTCATCTCGGTACCAGCAGGAGTGACCTCTACAGAGCGTAGAGCAGTGATGGAAGCTGCTACCAAGGCTGGTGCGAAGAATGCTTATGTGGTGAAGGAGCCCATACTTGCGGCTATTGGAGCTGGGGTGCCCATACATGAAGCGGCAGGCAATATGATAGTAGACATTGGTGGTGGAACTATAGATGTGGCGGTGATCTCTCTAGGCGGTATTGTGGCCTCAACCTCGGTGAAAGTAGCGGGTAATAAAATTGATGCGGCCATAGTTGACTACATGAAGAAGACTTACAACCTTACCATTGGAGATAAGACTGCCGAGGACATAAAGATTGAAATTGGTTCTGCAATACCCCTGGAGGAAGAACTTTCTTTATCTGTGAAAGGAAGAGATTCGGTAGTCGGTCTTCCACGTACTATAGATATAAAGACAAATGAAGTGGTGAAGGCTATCGCTCGAGAACTGCGCGAAATGGTGAAAGCTATAAAAGATGTTTTGCAAGAAACTCCACCAGAGCTTTCGTCAGATATTATCGACAGAGGGATTATCATGACTGGAGGATCATCACAACTTCGTAATCTTCCTGAACTTGTCTTCCGTAGAACTGGAGTGAAGGCTGAGCTTGCTAAGGATGCATACTTCTGTGTGGCCAAGGGTACGGGTATAGCACTGGAACACCTCGACATGTACAAAAAGTCGATAATTTCTAAAAGATAATTAAATAAAAAGCCTGGGTCTGTGCCCAGGCTAAACGATAGCAATCTCTGGTTTAGGTGATCGCTGTCGTGGTACATGGCTGAGATGCTTTAGTCTCGACTTGGCCAGACGACGTGCCAACGAGTCTCCGGGGACCATCTTCATGGCCTCTATTAACCGGTCTTCATTGAATTCTGTTCTCATGAAGCGTCGCCAGAGCTTAGAGTCGTATGGCACTCTCCGCATATACTTGTCGAGCATCTCTCTCCTTTCGTGAGAGGTAGCCTCGAGCGCCAAAGCCTTGAGAAGTGCTTCGATTCTCACCTCACTTTCCCTTAGAGCCAGACGGGCAGCGATCATACACTCGTCTGAGTTATCGGCTAAGAGCACAAGCCTCATGAGGTTTGGACTTCGCTCAGGATGATCTTCCCCACAGTTCTCGCAGGCTCTTACTAAGCCTGAGAAGTTCTGAGGTCTGGCGAAATCTCGAGATGAAAAATCTTGCCACTTACGTTTGAGGTCCTTGACGATATCCGAGTCGCGGCCGCTATCTGGTAGAGACAGATTTTTTAAAACGAACTTGCACTCAGCGCTTGTCTTACAGATTGAGAAAATGTGAGCGCGAGCGATACGCAGTAGGAACGGGTCTCTCACACTCCATGGCTGAAGTACTCTTTCAGTGTGGTCTACCAACCATTCGAGATCTCTACTTTCCAGAACTTCTTCGACCGACTTCTTGAACCAGTATCTCTTTCGCATCAGTCTGTAGGTAATAAAAATTCCTAAAAATACTGATGCCAGGCACAGGAGTACCCATTGAGACGTGGACATCTCTTCTCCGGGCGAGAGTTTAAGGTGCTAGTCTGCCGGTATTTATACCACTTTGGAGGATCTAGTTCTACCATACAAAAAACCGGGAATGTGTCCCGGTTCAATCAACTCTGCGTTGCTTGCGGTTAATTATATCCAGCTCTGTAGTAAACTTCGGGACTATCTGATGATAGGCGAGGAAGGTATCATACAGAGTCTGAAGCTCAACTTCGTCATCTGGTAGCGGGTCTGGCAAGCAGGGCCTAGAGTTTAGGAGATGAGAGCGACTCACCTCTATACTTGGGCTGGAACGTAGCATGGCTCACCTAAGGGAAGGAGAAAGAGCTGTCGACGTAGAAAGACGGGGAGTCTTACTTTCTATTACAAATTAGAACACAATTTGATATGGTACTGTAATGTCTTCTCTAAAATTCTCTATAGAAAAGAAGTTACAGCAGAAACTCGGTCGTGCTGGTATACTTCTAACACCACACGGAGCTATCCATACTCCAGCATTCGTAAGTGTCGGTACCAAGGCAGCAGTGAAAGCTCTGACTCCAGAAGAGGTTAGAGATCTTGGAGCGGAAGTAGTACTTGCAAATACATATCATCTTTATCTTGACCCAGGTCCCGGTAGGGTGAAAAATCTTGGAGGACTCCACAAGTTTATGAACTGGCCTCTGCCCATCATGACTGACTCAGGAGGGTTCCAAGTTTTCTCTTTGGGTGCTGCTTACGGGAAAGGGATTTCGAAAGTTACTCAAATCACTGACCCCTCTTTAATGATAGCCGAAAGGTCAAGTGAAGATGAAATACCGAGACTTGCTAAGATCGGACAAGATGGAGTGTCCTTCAGATCACATCATGATGGATCTCTTCATTACATAACTCCAGAGAAGTCAGTAGAGATCCAGCACGACTTGGGTGCAGATATAATATTCGCATTTGATGAATGTACATCTCCTACAGAAACTCTGAAGTACCAAGAAGAGGCATTAGAAAGAACTCACATATGGGCCAAGAGAAGTCTGGAGTATCACAAGTCGAAAGGTAATTCTGAGCGGCAAGCACTCTTCGGTATTGTACAAGGTGGCAGAGACGAAGGTCTACGCAAGAAGTCTGCAAAATATATTTCCTCACTCGACTTCGACGGCTTCGGTATCGGTGGATCATTCGCCAAGGAGGATATGTCCACTGCTGTTCGTTGGGTAAATGAAGTACTACCAGAGGATAAACCTAGACACTTGCTTGGTATAGGAGAGCCGGAAGATCTCTTCATGGGGGTAGAGAATGGAGTGGATCTCTTCGACTGTGTGGCTCCCACCAGAAACGGTAGAGGTGGCACACTCTATACTCATAAAGGCAAGATTAATATTCGTAATGCCGAGTTCAGAGATGATCCAACTTCTATAGATTCAGAATGTCAGTGTTATGTGTGCAAGAATTACTCGCGTGCTTATGTCTGTCATCTTATGCGAGCACATGAGATGCTTGGAGGGACTCTTGGTTCTATACATAACTTATATTTCATTGTGAACCTAGTTAAGAGGATGAGGCAGTCAATACTCGAAGACAACTTTGAAAAATTTAAGAAAGAGTTTCTCGCTCGGTATTTACACTAGGAATCCCCACCTCTTCTTTGACACTTAAACCCTAAATTGATAGTTTTAAATTTGGGTTTTGTTCGTTACCTCAGTCCGGAGATCCATGTCTGCATCCGCGCTTCGCGTTAAAGTTCGCGCTGCCAAGAACAAGGTGCATGGTTATCTTGTCCGAATTCCCCGGATGAGACGATACAAAGGCCCTGTACCCAGACTCTCTCCTCATATTGGCTGCCGACTGAGAAGCGTAGTTTTCCAAAGAAACAGATAGCAGATGATCTCGCCGGACCTAAAGTCCGGCATTTTTGTTTTTAAGTATCGAAAAGTTTATACTGTCAATAATACAGATAATGTCAATTTTTAAGATTAACAATGAGTTTCAGCCTGCAGGAGACCAGCCTAAGGCCATAGACGAGCTCACAAAAGGTGTTCAAGATGGTCTGCGCTACCAGACGCTTCTTGGTGTCACTGGCTCAGGTAAGACCTTTACAGCAGCGAACGTCATCGCGAACATCGGTAAGCCCACCCTTGTCATAGCTCATAATAAGACTCTAGCAGCGCAACTCGCACAAGAGTACAGAGAGTTCTTCCCAGACAATGCTGTGCATTACTTTGTCTCTTACTATGACTACTATCAGCCAGAGGCATATCTTCCTGTTACTGATACGTATATAGAGAAAGAAGCAATGATAAATGAAGAGATTGAGAGACTCCGTCACGCATCTACTCAGGCACTCTTGACTCGTAAGGATGTAATCATCGTCGCATCTGTCTCATGTATATACGGACTAGGAAGTCCTGAGGAATACGAGAAGGTGAATATGAAGATTGTGAAAGGAAGTCCAGTCTCGCGAGCAGATTTCATTCGTGAACTTATTCGTATTCACTTCACACGTACAAACGGAGATTTAACTCCTGGACAGTTCAGAGCATTGGGGAATGCCGTCGAGGTAATGCCCACATCAGAGAGAAATATTTATCGTATAGAAATAGAAGAAGGGATGATTGAGGCTATCAAACGTATAGACGGAGTGACAAGAAGTATCATAAACGAACTAGATTTTTTCTATCTCTTCCCGGCCAAGCACTTTATAACGGCTGATGACCAGTTGAAGCGTGCACTAGAGAGTATTAAGAGTGAGTTAGAGGATCAACTAGAATTATTTAAGAAAGAAGGCAAGATCCTTGAGGCAGACAGGCTTAAACGCAGAACTTCTTATGACTTGGCACTCATCCGAGAAGTTGGATACTGTAATGGTATAGAGAACTATTCTCGTCACTTCTCTGGTAAAAAACCTGGCGAGCCACCAGATACTCTGCTCTCGTACTTTCCTCACAAAGCAGATGGATCTCCGGATTTCTTAACTATAATCGATGAGTCGCACGTGACCATACCTCAAGTTGGCGGTATGTATGCCGGAGACAAGTCGAGGAAGGACACACTGGTCGAGCACGGTTTCAGACTGCCGTCAGCGCGAGACAATAGACCTCTCAAGTTCGATGAATTCGAGAAGCGTGTCGGACAAGTGATATTTACTTCTGCCACACCAAGCAAGTTCGAAAAAGAAAATAGCAAGAAAGTAGTTGAGCAAGTCATACGTCCCACAGGACTTGTTGACCCTATTGTAGAAGTAAGACCTATACAAGAAAAATCTACCTACAAAGGTCAGATCATGGATTTCATAGACGAAGCAGAGAAAGTAATCAAGAAGGGCGGACGTGCCATGGCCACCACACTTACCAAGAAGATGGCAGAGGATCTCGCAGAGTATCTAAAGGAGAGAAAGATAAAAACAGAATATCTTCACAGTGACATTAAAACCATAGAGCGTATTGAAATATTAACTCAATTTAGAAGAGGAGACTTCGATGTACTTGTGGGAGTGAACCTCCTTCGAGAAGGACTAGATCTTCCTGAAGTAATGTTTATAGGAATACTTGATGCAGATAAAGAAGGATTTTTAAGATCGGAAACTTCTCTTATACAGATCATTGGTCGCGCAGCGAGGAATGTGGAAGGACATGTAGTCCTCTATGCTGACAAAGTAACAGGATCCATGGAGAGAGCCATTGGCGAGACCAACCGTAGACGCACCATACAGACGGCGTACAACAAGGAACACAATATAACCCCGAAAACAATTCTTAAGAAGATTAAGGATATTACAGACACACTTGAACGCGAGCATCATCAAGCTGTGGATCTCTTGCTTGAGACAGATGCCAAGCTCTTTGAAAAGAATCCAGAGAAGCTCATTAAGCAGAAGGAGAAGGAGATGGAAACAGCCGTCCACGACCTCGACTTCGAATCAGCAGCTATATTACGAGATGAAATAAAAGCACTAGAGACAAAGTTAGGTAAAGTGAATAAATCTAAAAAGAAAAAAGCTGTCTAAAGTCTCAGGCAGCTTGGTGTGATCAGGGCCAGTGAGTGACATCAGCAATTCGGCGGATGAAGATGTTCTCGACTTCAGAGTCGATTTCCTTATTGCCTAGCTCACATTCTCGGCGGTACTGAAAGAGAAGTGTGGCAGCTCCGAGTTTCACTTTATCTGGCTTTTGACGGATACGATTCAGATCTGCTCGTGCCCGCATCCTCCTGTCGAGCATATCAAGCGAAGATGGAGCTCCGTCTGATGATCTGAGAGCGTCGGTAAGACGCAGTGGAGTGATCTGGGCAATGCGACACACATTTTTCACGTCGACTAATTCTATGGTCACCGGTGAGTGTGACATTGTACTCTCCAGAGATGAGAACATTCTGGCATTAACGATATAACTCCTCCAAGTTTCGTCAATGGTGGATATGTGATAAACTCATAGGGTAACCCTAGGGCCACGCCCTGGGACACTATGCTATGGCAAAAGACAAACCAGGAGATCTTATTGTAGTTAAGGGTGCTCGCACTCATAACCTTAAGAACATCACGGTGGAAATGCCGAGAGGCAAGATGATTGTATTTACCGGACTCTCGGGCTCTGGTAAGTCCTCACTTGCGTTCGACACCATCTTCGCAGAAGGACAGAGGCGATACGTAGAATCGCTCTCTTCTTATGCGCGCCAGTTCTTACGCCAGATGCAGAAGCCAGATGTAGATGAAATCAGTGGCCTTTCCCCAGCCATATCTATTGACCAGAAGTCACGCTCGAACAATCCTCGCTCCACCGTAGCTACCATTACAGAGATTTACGATTACTTGCGTATTCTCTATGCGCGCATTGGTCGTCCGCACTGTCTCGTCTGTGGAGAAGAGATTAAGAAACTTTCTAATGAAGAAATAAAGAACTTTGTCCTGGAGAGAGTAGATGAGAAGGTAGCAAGCCTTCCTAAAGACAAAAAGATTCCCATGCCAGTGTATGTAGAGATCTATGCTCCACTGGTGCGCGGTAGGAAGGGCGAGTATTACCAACTTCTTTATGATCTCCTAGGTAAGGGATACACGGAAGTACTTGTGGATGGTAATAGGAAGAAACTCCGTGAGCGCATAGAGCTTACTAAGACCAAGGCTCACAACATTTCAGTCCTTGTGGATTCCATAAGTGTGAGCGAATTTAAAACGGATGAGAAAGCTGCCCATGAACGTCTTTCAGAAGCCATAGAGAAAGCAGTTGAAGAGTCTGATGGACTTCTTGTTATACGCTTCCGTGACACAGCCAAGGAAGGTGAGAAGCCAGATGAATTTCTTATGTCTGCCAAGTGGTCATGTCCGAACGACGGCTTCTCGTTCCCTGAGATAGAGCCGCGTCTCTTCTCCTTCAACTCACCATACGGTGCATGTCCGGAGTGTAATGGCCTGGGTACTAAGTACTTCTTCGGCAATCAGCCATGTCCAAGATGCAAGGGCTCCAGGCTCCGTGAAGAATCTCTACATGTACTTGTGGGTGGTAAGAATATTGTGGACCTTACAAAGATGTCCATTAAGGACAGTGATGAATTCTTCAAGAAGTTAAAAATAACTCAGCGTGAGAAAAATATTTCTAAAGTAGTAACTAAGGAGATCGAGTCCAGACTCGACTTCATGCTAAACGTAGGTATAGAGTATCTCTCACTCGACAGACGTGCTCACACTCTCTCCGGCGGTGAAGCGCAGCGGATACGCTTAGCTAGTCAGCTCGGCTCTGGTCTTGTGGGAGCACTCTATGTCCTCGATGAGCCCACCATCGGTCTTCACGCCAGAGACAACGACAGGTTGATCCAAACTCTTATTAACTTGCGCGATCTTGGTAACACCATACTCATAGTTGAGCACGATGAAGATACTATATACTCTTCAGACTACATAGTGGATATTGGCCCAGGTGCAGGCACACATGGTGGTAAGGTAGTAGTAGCAGATTATCTAGAACCACTCCTAACTGCCAAGAAGAATGACTCGAAGTCACTTACACTCGCATATCTGCGTGGTGAAGAGAGAGTACCTATACCAGAAAAGCGCAGAGAGTCAGAGAAAGGTGAAATACAAATACGAGGCGGGAAAATATTTAACATTAAAAATTTAAATGTAGATATACCACTCGGTAAGCTTATAGCAGTGACTGGAGTCTCCGGTTCGGGTAAATCTTCTTTCATATATGAAATTCTTTATAAGAATTTACAAGCTCGGCTTGAGAAGAAGTATAGAAGCGCAGAAACATACAATGCACAGAGCGTGAGTGGAGCAGAGTACTTGGGTCGCGCTATTCTCATTGATCAATCTGCCATAGGCAGAACTCCACGTTCGAATCCTGCTACATACACAGGAGCATTCACATTTATTCGAGAACTTTTCGCTGAGACTAGTGAAGCACGAGCTCGGGGTTGGAAGTCGAATAGGTTCTCATTCAATGTGAAGGGAGGTAGATGCGAAACATGCCAAGGAAACGGCATGATCGAGGTGGAGATGCACTTCCTTCCCACTGTCTATGTACCTTGCGATGTCTGTCAGGGTAAGAGGTTTATGAAGGAGACCTTGGAGGTAAGATACAAGAAGAAGTCTATATTTGATGTGCTCGAGATGACTATAGAAGAAGCTCTAACTTTCTTTGAGGATATTCCAGCTATCTATGACAGGATAAAAGTTTTAAATGATGTGGGACTTGGTTATCTTAAGCTTGGTCAGTCTGCTACGACTCTTTCTGGTGGCGAGGCACAGCGTGTGAAGATTGCCTCAGAGCTTTATCGTCCACACTTACAGAAAACTATTTATATCCTTGATGAGCCTACAATTGGACTTCATTATGCTGATGTGAAGCTCTTAATTGAAATTCTTCAGAAACTTGTAGATAAAGGTAACACTGTCGTAGTTATTGAGCATAACTTGGACCTAATAAAAAATGCCGACTATGTCCTAGATATTGGACCAGAAGGTGGAGAAGGAGGAGGGAAGTTAGTTGCACATGGCACTCCGGAAGAAGTTGCGAATACCGACTCGCACACAGGTGTCTACTTAAGGAAAATTCTTAGAAAGGACCTGGCTGCCCAGGCAGATAAAAAGAAATAAAAAGCCACTGAATTTAATCAGCGGCTTCGGAACCATGTAGGCATCCGCATGAACCTTTTCTTGGCAAGCGAGGGAGCGGCAGATCAATCTTCTCGGCTCGAAACATGATGATGTTTCGTTCCGGTGAAGGATTTCTCTCGATCGCACCTCTCTGCTTCCTTCCTTCAGATCGTTTAGATCCGTCGAGAAGCATCAGGTTTTCTCTCCGGTGAGAGTATTGGGTAGAATGTACGTGCTCGGACCTTCTTTCACTGAATCCTGTAGCTTGGGATGAGGACCAGAGTCTCTCTCCTTTTCAGCTAAGTGCTCGTCTACTGCAAGCAGTCTTACTCGAGCTATCTCTACTAAAGGAAGAAACACTGTTCCCATCCACTCAGCCACTCGTTCGTTACTTGGGTCAACTTCGCTTAGGATTTCTCCAATCGAGGTCTTGATGTCCTCGAGCGAAGTTCTTCCGCTTTCGGTTATGGACATAAGCCTCCAATGGTTGTCCGTGTGTCTACTTATATAGTAAAATAGTATGCATGAATAGTCAAGAGCTTTTAGCTTTAAATTTACCCGATTCTCCGGGAGTTTACTTCTTTGTGGGTCCAAAGAAGGAAATTCTCTACGTCGGTAAGGCCACCTCGCTCAAAGATCGGGTAAAGAGCTACTTCGCTTCAGATTTAGAGGAAACTCGTGGTGAGAGGTTCGTGGAAATGGTCGAGCGTGCCTTGACCATTCAGCATCACACCACAGACTCCGTGCTTGAGGCACTTATGGTAGAAGCTCACGAGATTCAGAAGCGTCAGCCTCCGTACAATACTCTAGGTAAGGACAATAAAAGTTTTAATTATGTAGTTATAACTGATGAAGAATTTCCTGCGATTTGGGTAGTACGAGGTCGTGAGATAAGTTACGGTTCTGATCCTGAACTTAATGCCAGGTTCGTGGCCGGTCCTTTCCCACACGGAGGGGAACTCAGAGAGGCTCTTAAGATTATTAGAAGGATTTTCCCTTACAGAGATGAGAAGTGTATTCCACGAGATGAGCAGATGGATCCTATGCACCCAAGAGCTTGTTGGAACTATCAGATAGGACTGTGTCCTGGTACATGTATCGGGAAGATTCCTAGTCAGGAATACAAGAGGACCATTAAGCGCATTGAAATGTTTTTCGAAGGTAAGAAGGAACAACTTCTAAGAAGCATAGAACGTGACATGCATAAATGTGCCAAGGAAGAGAAGTTCGAGGAAGCAGCTCGACTTAAGCGCACTCTTTATGCTTTAGAGCATATCCACGACATCGCACTTATAAAGCGAGACATGGAGCGCACAAATAACGATGAGATTTTTCGCATTGAGGCTTATGATATTGCACACTTGGCGGGCAATGAAACTGTGGGTGTAATGACTGTGGTCGAAGATGGAGAACTCAATAAGAGTCAGTACAGAAAGTTTCGTATACGAGGTACTCGCGGCAAAGTAAAGGTAGATGACACAAACAATCTTAAAGAAATGCTACGTAGAAGGTTCACTCACCCAGAATGGCAAGGACCAAGTCTTATAGTCATAGATGGTGGAATAGCACAGAAGAATGCCGCAGAAGAAGTATTGCGTGAGCTCGATATGACAGTGCCCATAGTCGCAGTGGTGAAAGATAAATCACATAAGGCTCGTGAGGTGCTGGGTAATCCAGAACTTGCTCTGACTTGGAACAGATCCATACTTCTTGCGAACGTTGAGGCACACCGCTTCGCCATTACATATCATAGAAAGTTGAGGAGCAAAGGCTTCAGGATATAGTATAATTTTTGCATGTCAGAGTTCGCTCCTAAACTCCGTGTAGCAGTACTGCGTGGTGGACCATCACCAGAGTACGATGTCTCTCTTAAGACTGGTGGTCATGTACTTTCTATACTCCGAGACATGCCAGATAAATACGAGCCGGTAGATATATTTATCTCTCACGATGGTCAGTGGCACCTGCGTGGGGCAGAAGCTCTTCCATACAGAGCACTACATGGGATAGATGTGGTCTTTAATGCTCTGCATGGTGCTTATGGTGAAGATGGTCAAGTGCAAAGACTTCTTAGCTCTCTTAACATTCCGTATACGGGTTCTCGTGCTGTAGCATCAGCACTAGCTATGAATAAAGACATGGCTAAAGAAGTTTATAAAAGTCATGGACTCCTCACTCCTTCGCACGAACTTATTAGGGGTGATGTAAATGACGATCATCTTATATATATATTTAGAAATTATCTGCATCCAGTAATTATAAAACCTGCAACAGCTGGATCTTCAATAGGTATGAAGGTCGCTCATACATTTCATGAACTGAAAGAGGGAATAAAACATGCTTTAACTCATTCAAATAAAGTTCTAGTTGAAGAAAAGGTAATGGGTAAAGATGCGAGTTGTGGAATCCTTGAGAACTTCAGAGGAGAAAAGCTTTATGCATTTATGCCACACCCAACCTCTTTCAGCACACATATACATAAGAGCATTGAGGACATGTCTCGCATAGCACATAAGGCTCTCGGGCTTAGACATTACTCTGAGTCAGACTTTGTCGTTACTCCACGAGGGCATATTTATATATTAGAAACCAACTCATCCCCAAAGTTCCATGAAGAGTCCCCACTTGTGCATTCCCTCGCTCATGTCGGTGTACCAATGCAGAATTATATACATCATATTATCTCCCTCGCACACTAACTAATAGATCATTCGAAAGGAGGAGCAGGATATCTTCTGGCAGAAGAGTGTGTAGAAAATTACAATTTGTGGGCGATACAGGAATCGGACCTGTGACCTTACGAATGTGAATCGTACGCTCTAACCAGCTGAGCTAATCGCCCAATATGCCCTGTGGACCTACGGGGAGTTGAACCCCGACCTGTTCCATGCCATGGAACCGTTCTACCGCTATACTATAGGCCCCCTAAGGCCCATATTTTTCTTGATTTTGAGCCATTTGTCCAGTAATGTGGTGTACTACGGGCCCTTAGCTTAGTTGGTAGAGCGCCTCATTTGCAATGAGGAGGTCAGCGGTTCGAATCCGCTAGGGTCCACAAAAAAACTAGACAGTGTCTAGTCTTGTATGGCGCTAATCTCAGGTAGATCTGAAATTTCAATAATATGTCGGTGGTGATAGTCCAGAAGCAGGTATCTCCCGTAATCGAGACGGATTGCAAGCCAATCAGCAATTAACGCTCGTTGCTTGTGATCAGAGTTTTTCTCACGTACAAGTTGTCGCCCCTTCTCTTTGTCTAGATAGTACGAACAAGACCTGCGTTTGTCGTAATCAATCCACGGCCGGTTAAGCCAGCTAACCTCGGCAACCGATACTACTACTCCGCTGATCCTATCTCCAATGCTTATGCGATTTAAGTTGTCAGACATACGGCTCCAGGAAAGGGTCTGAGACTAGAGTATCACAGGAGTGAAAAATTGATAAAATTTGACTAATCCACAGGGGATATGGTGTGGATTCCCACAAGACCATTATTTGTGTATACTTCAAGGGTTAAAATATAAACATTATGGATGACAACAAAATCATAGGTTACTGTGTTAAGTGCAAGACTAAGCGTGAAATGAAGGATGTTCAGAAGGTTGAGATCAAGCCTGGACGTCCAGCTGCTAAGGGTATCTGCACTGTCTGCGGTACAGGAATGTACAAAATTCTCCCTAAGGCTCAAGCCTAAGCGTTTGAAAAATTCAATAGCCAGCTTATAATAGTACTTCTACTAATACTTTTCGTATGGGAAAGATACAAAATTTCTTCATGAAGCAGATGCTCAAGAGTAAGCTCAAGGGCATGCCTCCCGCACAGCAGAAGATGATCATGGAGATGATGGAGAAGAATCCAGACTTCTTTAAAAAAATTGGGGAGGAGATCGAGGCCAAGAAGAAGCAAGGCAAGGGGGAAATGGAAGCTGCTATGGAGGTGATGCGTTCTCACCAGAGTGAGTTCCAAAGGTTGATGCAATAAATTCAGCCGCCTGTTGTAGTATATAAGTATATGTTCGGTACAAAGAAGAAAAAAGTTTTTATCCTTCTAGGCCATCCAGACACTGATTCATTTAATAATACCTTGGCAGGAGAGTATGAAAGAGGGGCAACTGAGGCAGGTCACGAGGTGCGAAGGATGAATATAGGTGATATGAAGTTCGATCCCATACTCCATAAGGGCTACAAAGTCATACAAGAGTACGAGCCTGACATACTTGCTTTCCAGGAAAATATTAAATGGGCTGATCATTTCGTTATTATCTATCCTTCCTGGTGGTCTACTATGCCTGCCTTACTCAAGGGTCTCTTCGATCGCTCTTGGATGCCGCGCTTCGCATTCCACTTCACTGGCGACTTCACATGGGAGAAGCTACTGAAAGGTAAGACAGCTCGGATCATCATTACCTCCGACTCCATCCCTCTAGCTCAGAGAATCATCTTCGGAGACACGACCAACGAATTGCGCAAGGGTATATTGGGCTTCGCTGGTTTTAAGGTTAGTAAAAAGCAGTTTGGATACTTCAAGCACAGTGGGTGGCTAAGCTTGGGTATGTGGTGGAGAAATCGGATCAAACGTATTGTCTACAACTACGGACGAAGAGCAGTCTAAGAGTAAGTGGAGGTAGTGAACCTCGTCTTAAGCTTCATGATCGCCGAAGGTGAGATCAAGGTCATAATGCTGTGCGGAACACTTAAAAGAAGTAATCAGTTTTCTCATACTCGTACAATGTGTGAGTTTCTGGAGAAGCATTTTGAAACACATGACTGTAAATGTGAAATCGTCGATCTAGTTGAATATAATTTAAAACCTGGGGTCGAGAGCGACGAGGGAGAGGGCGACGAATGGCCAGAAGTTTTAAAGAAAGTTTTGGCTGCTGATATTTTAATCTTCGCTACTCCTATATGGTGGGGGACATACTCTTCCTTGATCCAGAGAGTGATAGAACGTATGGATGCTCTCAATGATGAGCTTCTAGAGACAGGCAAGTCAGAGTTAGCCAATAAAATTGGAGGTATGGTCATAAGTGGAGCTGAAGATGGTGCAGAGCATATTATCGGACAGATCGCAGGCTTCTTTTCATGGAATGGGCTGACTGTTCCGCCTGCACCCTCTCTTTCTTATCTTGGTAATTATCCGAAGAATAAGGAAGAACTTATGGAGCAGTTAGAAAAGTCCAAGCCTATTAAGAACATGGCTGAAGTCATGAGTTATAACTTAAATTATTTTGCTAGGCTCTTAAAGTCACATCCCATGCCAGAAGTTTCTAAAGGCACTTCGAAAGATATACCCCCCGGTACAGTAGGCATGAAAGGATAAATAAAAACCGCACATGTTACTGGCGGTTATAAAACCTAGAAACAAACTGGTATGGTGGGAGTACCATTCACGGCGTAACTACCTACCTCCACGCGACATCTTAGATTAATGTTTGTGCTGGTCGCGTAACCTCGCCATCCGTCGAAGTTGAGGGAGTCGACTACAAGAGTGATGCCTTGTGCACGAGAGATAGAGTCAAGCTTACCAAGGAACCTAAGGTTCTTGGTAAATGCTCCGTACTGTTGGGCATAATCTTGTTCGAGCGGAACCATCTGCGCGAGGAGATCCTTCATCTGCGGTACAGCTGTGGCCTCTATCTCATGCCGGACCCGTCTTGAGAAGGCCGTCACCAGAACGACTCCGATAACTACCAGAATGGTGAGTTTGCTTGATATGGACAGACCTCTGTACCTTGGCATATTACCTCCTGAATGAGCTTCCATACATAACCTTAGCCCGGATGGAATTATTGTCAAATAAAAACGCGGATTAATATCCGCGAGGCAAAGTTCTGACTTCAAAAGCTATCTGCACATCTTGGCGAAGAGGAAAGAAGTATCCCATGCCCGCAGCTCCGAAGAGAAATCCAGTCTCCAGTCCACGTTTGATCACCTTGGCTACAGGTTCTCGAGCCCGAAGGCGGAACTGTCGACGCACATTGTCAGGGAGTTCAGTGAAGGCAACTTTAGCACCCCTGGGCAAGGTAATCTCAGTAGTATCTATCGGACCAGCAAGGGTCTGAAAAGTTCTTTTACGAAAGTATCTTCTCCCGTGATGAGTGTCGATGCGAACCTGGACTCCCTTGTAAGCAGGGCGAGTCTCTAGAGTGAAGCGCCTGATGTCACTAACGCGTTCAGCCATAATCTCCGCATGACTCATGAGGTCTCGAGAACACATGGGGTCTCCTTGTGAGGTTTGGTGTCTTCAGTTACAATACGAGCTTAATTACATACTGTCAATGTCGAAGCTTTCTGTAGGAATTGTGGGTCTGCCGAATGTGGGGAAGTCCACACTTTTTAATGCACTTACCAAGAAGTCTGTACCGGCAGAGAACTACCCTTTCTGCACCATAGACCCATCAGTAGGCATCGTACCTGTGCCAGATACGCGTCTGGATAATTTGGCCGAGATGAGTAAGTCGAAAAAGCAGATACCCGCTGTGGTGGAGTTCGTGGACATTGCAGGACTTGTGAAGGGAGCGAGTCAAGGCGAGGGGCTAGGTAATAAATTTCTTTCACATATACGCGAGGTGGATGCCGTGGCAGAAGTAGTAAGAATCTTCGAGGATGATGCCATCATCCATGTAGCGGGGAAGGTTGATCCATTATTTGATATTGAAGTTATAAATCTTGAACTTGAATTAGGCGGTATCAATAAACCTACTCTGTATGTACTTAATACTTCAGAAGCAAGTGAGAAAAATGTAAGAGAGGTAATTCCTAAACTCCCAGGGCCATATGTGGAAGTTGATCCGATCTTCGGAACTGGTTTAGAGAATCTTATTAAGAAATCGTACGAGCTTCTCGATCTCATTACATTCTTCACTACTGGAGAGAAGGAGAGCCGCGCCTGGACTACTAAGAGAAACGCCACTGCACCAGAGGCAGGCAAGTCCATCCACACTGACTTTCAAGATAAGTTTATCCGTGCTGAAGTTATATCCTACGACAAGCTCATGGAAGCCGGATCCTACGCCGCTGCACGTGCCAAGGGCTGGGTACGCACCGAGGGTAAGGAATACATTGTGAAAGATGGTGACGTCATTGAGTTCTTAATTTAAACATGAAAATAGACCTCAGATGAGGTCTATCTAATGGTTTGAAGTGTTACCAGTGGCTGCTGGTGAACTCGCTATAACGAATTGTTTTATTCTTCACAGCTTGTACTGCATCATCTGCCAAGTTCTCCCATTGGTCCACAACAGACAAGGTTTTTCCGTCGATATTAACGGGGAAAGAGATAGTGTGTGAGCTTCCGCCCGCATTACTAGACGCGCAGGTTTCGTAGAAAACTGAACCCTGCTTGATGAATGCAAATCGTGGTTGTGACCAACCATAGGCGTACGGAATCAATTTCGTAATTGCTCCCGGAGCATTCATGGTAAATCTCCTCTGTTGTTAGTGGTTCAAAACTAGCTTCACGTTACCATAAATATTTGGTAATGTGAAGATAGTAGTGTCATAGAGTTTAAGATATAACTGCGTATAGTGTCCGAAGAACATCATGGGGGATAAATGACTCGGAACAGACATCATCCTGACTTCATTCTTCAGCGTGCAAAGAAGCCCAAAGAAATCAAGGCCGCATTCGATAGGTTATATAAGCTTCTGATGAAGCATGGAGAGGCATCTGCAGAATGTCCGTGGATCGGACGCGGCGACGGAAGAGAACCTCTTCCCAACTCATGCACGTGTGTCAGTCATGATCTGGAGCTACTTCTTCTAGTTTTGAAACGGGCTGGTCGTTGGCCCAGAACGCCAAGGAGAATAGTCATTTCGGAAGCTCTGGAGAGGTTTCGTGAGCTCAAGTCTCGAGACTAGCGTAAGCTAGTCTTTTTGTTAAAGCTCTTTGCTTTTTATCTCCCAGGCTATAAGCTAGATGTATGAATACACAACCCAGAATCCTCAAGTGGTCAGTTATATTAGGCATTATCATCGTTACTAATCTTTTCTTTAATTACGCACTCTCACTTGTCTATAAGTCACCCGAGTACAACAACTTCTGTCCAGCGGAGCAAATAGTGACGCAGCCCAAGACTCAGAATGAATGTACTACCAAGGGTGGCCAGTGGACAGAAAACGCATACTATACGAAGCCCACTCCAGCTGGATTCACAGAGCCAGCCGGATACTGTGATCTGCAGTTCACGTGCAGACAACAGTTCGAAACCTCTAACAATTCATATAATAGAAACGTCTTCGTCATTCTCGTACTTCTCGGTGCACTGATAGTGTTTGCTGGTAACTTCTTCAAGGGTAATGATGTCATATCACAAGGTTTAGCTCTTGCCGGAGTGCTCTCCTTTGTCATTGCATCTTTGCGTTACTGGAGTGCGGCCAACGATCTCATCCGCGTCGTGATTCTTCTCATTGCCCTGGCGCTCCTCTTCTGGGTAGCAATGAAAAAGTTTAGAAATGTCGGAGTATAACTATCAAGAAATAGAGTCCAGATGGCAGAAAAAGTGGGAGGAAGAAAAACTCTACGAATCCAAAACAGGAGATAAGAGAGAAAAGTACTACTCACTTATGGAATTCCCGTATCCATCCGGTGATGGTCTTCATACTGGGCATGTGCGCGGCTACACGGCCATGGATATTATCTCTAGGAAACGTAGGATGCAGGGTTTCAATGTAATGTTTCCTATAGGCTGGGACGCCTTCGGACTCCCAACAGAAAACTACGCTCTTAAGACTGGTAAGGATCCGAGAGTAGTAACTAAGGAGAATACCGATAACTTCCGTGAGCAGTTCAAGTCCCTCGGACTTTCCTTCGACTGGTCGCGGGAGATTAATACTACAGATCCGAAGTACTACAAGTGGACTCAGTGGATATTTCTTAAATTTCTAGAAAAAGGTCTAGCATATAAGGATAAACAATTTATAAATTGGTGCCCGAAAGACAAGATTGGTCTTGCTAACGAAGAAGTGATAAACGGTAAGTGTGAGCGCTGCGGTACTACTGTGGAGAAGCGCGAGAAGGAGCAATGGATGCTTGCCATAACTAAGTATGCCGACAGACTGGAGAAAGATCTCGAAGGATTGGATTATTCTGAACGCATTAAGTTAAGCCAGAAGAACTGGATTGGGAGAAGCGAAGGTGCGGAAATTGAATTTGACCTCACTACCGGGAAGTCGGTGAAAATTTTCACCACCAGACCAGATACTATCTTCGGCGCCACATACCTTGTACTGGCACCAGAACACCCACTCATCCTTAGTAACCTTGCCATAAAGAATTATGGTGAGGTTGAAGATTATATAAGTAAAACCAAGAACAAGGCCGAGATTGACCGCGTGTCAGAAGGTAAGGAGAAGACTGGTGTAGAGATCCAAGGTTTCGAAGCCATAAATCCTGCCACTAAGGAAAAGATTCCTGTATGGATTGCAGATTATGTACTGCCGAATTACGGAACAGGTGCCATCATGGCCGTACCTGCACACGATGAGCGTGATTTTGAATTTGCCACTAAATTTAAACTGCCTATACGAGAGGTTATTGAGCCTGTTACTGGAGAAGTGCTACCTGATGAGCAGTTAAGAAACAGCATTGTGGCAATAGTCGAGAATCCGAAAACCGGAAAGATTCTTGCACTTGATTGGACTCCGAAGTATGGAGGAATTCTGTTTATCGGTGGAGGATTAGAAGGTGATGAAGATCCAGTCGAAGCTGCAATTCGCGAGATTAAAGAAGAGACAGGATATAAAAATTTGAAAGTGGTTCAGGTTGCTGGTAAGAGTCACCATCATTACTTCGCTTTTTCTAAAAATGTTGCTCGTAATATTGAAGTCACAGGAGTCCACTTTAAGCTTATAGACGAAGAGAAGGATGATCAGAAGTTGGAGGAGAATGAGAAGAATCTTTTTACTGTTCACTGGTTATCGAAAGATGAAGCAGAACAGAAGGTGGTGGATGAGAATCATGCGCTTTTGTTTCAGAAATTTATCCGGAATAAACCATACACTGGTACTGGCATACTTACTAATTCTGGAAAGTTCGATGGTAAAACTTCTAAAGAAGTTTATAAAGACATTATTAAATTCGCAGGTGGCACACTCGTCACTAAGTTTAAACTCCGCGATTGGGTCTTCTCACGCCAGAGATATTGGGGCGAGCCCATACCCGTCATCCTCTGTGAGAAGTGTGGTGTTGTACCAGTACCAGAGAGCGACTTACCAGTGGAGCTTCCAGTAGTGGAGAAGTACGAACCAGGTCCAGATGGCGAGTCACCACTTGCTAATGTAGAAACTTGGGTAAATGTGAAGTGTCCCAAGTGTGAGAGTCCCGCCAAGCGAGAGACAGATGTTATGCCGAACTGGGCGGGCTCTTCTTGGTACTTCTTAAGATATGCAGATCCAGAGAATGATAAGGAGTTCGCATCGAAAAAGGCTCTCAAGTATTGGATGCCTGTGGACTGGTACAACGGTGGCATGGAACATACTACTCTCCATCTCCTCTACTCCAGATTCTGGAATAAGTTTTTATATGATCTTAAGCTCGTACCCACAGATGAGCCGTACAAGAAGCGCACGTCTCATGGGCTAATACTCGCCGAAGGGGGAGAGAAGATGAGTAAGTCCAAAGGGAATGTCATAAATCCGGACACTATAGTGAAGCGCTTCGGTGCAGATACATTGCGCCTGTATGAAATGTTTATGGGACCCTTCGATCAAGCTATAGCCTGGAGTGAGGATGCACTTGTGGGACCATATAGGTTTATTGAGAGAGTTTGGAAATTGAAGGATAAGGTTTCGACGGACAAGGTTCGGATCTCGGAGGAGAGTATTATTCATCTAAACCAAACGATTAAAAAAGTCTCGGATGACATTGAGACCATGAACTTCAATACGGCAATTTCTACGCTTATGATTCATGTTAATAGTGTAGAGAAACAAAGTTTTATATCCTCCATGGAGTATAAGGTTATTCTTAAGTTGTTAGCGACCTTTGCACCACATGTGACAGAGGAACTCTGGTCGAGCATCGGGGAGAAAAATTCAATTCATACTGAGAGTTGGCCAGAATTCGATGAAAAGAAGCTCGAGGGGAAGGATGTAACCATCGTTGTGCAAGTAAATGGTAAAACTCGAGCAACTATCGTTCTGGATAAGAGCACAGACGAAAGTCAGGTCAAGACCCTTGCATTAGATATCCCAGAAGTGAAAAAATGGCTTAACGGAGCCACTCCACAGCGCATAGTGGTAGTCCCTGGCAGGCTTGTCAATATTGTGTTATAATAAGATAATAAAAGAAAATGATCATATGCTTGACACTAGCTCTGGCAGATGATAAAAAGACTGGGTAAAGTTATGGCAGAGAAAATCCAATTAAGTTTCAAGCCTAAGACAATAGTTAAACGCCTCCTTTCTGTCCTCACAAAACGCGGTCAAGACGTCATCGAGAACCGCTACGGCCTCGGTGCCAAGGGTACACGCATGACCCTCGATGCTATAGGTAAGAAGTATGACATCACTCGTGAGCGTGTACGTCAGATTGAGAACCACTCTCTGGCTCTCGTCAGAAAATCTAAAGAGTATAAGGATGTTCAGAGTGCATTTGATGAACTTAAAGCCGTTGTCGTAAGTCTTGGAGGCATCGTCTCTGAGAAAGATCTCTTGAAGCACCTTGCTAAAGATCAAGCTACACAGAACCAGGTTAACTTCTTACTTGTAGTCGGTGAGGAATTTATACGTGAGAGGGAAGACGACGAGTTTACTCATCGTTGGCACGCTGATCCAGAGTTGGCTAAAAAGATCCAGAATGCATTAAGGAAGCTCTATAGTAGACTTTCTGATGATGAGCTCGTAGTTGAAGGTGATCTTATAAACACTTTCCTAGAGGAAGTTAAGGATATTAATGAGAAATACAAGAATGAGGAAGTGATTCGCCGCTGGCTCTCAATCTCTCAGAAAATTGGTAAGAACCCTCTCGGTGAATGGGGTAAGACTGATTCTCCGAATGTAAATGCCAAGGGCATGCGTGACTATGCCTTCCTCGTTATCCGTAAGCACGGCTCGCCTATACACTTCAAGGAAGTGGCCAAGGCTATCTCACAGTATTTCAACAAGAAGGCTCATGTAGCTACTACTCATAATGAGCTCATTAAGGATCCACGCTTCGTCCTGGTGGGTCGTGGTCTTTATGCACTTGCTGAGTGGGGTTACATGTCCGGTGTGGTGAAGGATGTTATTAGGAAAATAATTGAAAAGGAAGGACCTTTGACCCGTGAGGAGATTGTGAAGAAAGTCTTGAAGGAGCGCTATGTGAAGGAGAACACCATAATGGTGAATCTTCAGAACACCAAGTTCTTCAAGAAGGACAAAGAGAGTAAGTACCACACGGTATAAAGCAATATTAAAATAATGCAAAAATATTTAAACTATCTTAGAGATTATAAATTCCTAGCCGGGGTAGCGGCTCTGGTGGTGATACTCGGTGGAGCTTTTTACATGACTAGAGTTCGTCCAACCTCTAAATCCAATTCTGCGAATGTCCTCAACTCTCTTGACTGGACTACCTACAGTAACGACATGCTTGGTTTCAGCATTCAAGTTCCAAAGGATGCCACTGTCAGTAAAAACTGGAACGTCTTAACCATCACTCCAGCTAATAACCCTTCCAAATCTTGGAATATTCAAGAAGTAGATAATGTATATACCGGTGGCATAGACGCATTTATAAAAACTCAGTTTGGCAAGGATTGTAGTTTCGACAGCTTGAAGCCCGGAGCTCAGGAGGGCACCTTCGATGTGGAGATTGCATCTAGTCCAGCTTGTGAAGTAGGCTCTGGTACAGTTTTGAAATATTCTCCTACTACACATAGACTTGCAGAGTGGGACCTTGGCGAAGGTACTACGTTTGGTGACTCAGACAGTCAGATGAGCGACTCCTTCAAGTTTCTGTAAATAGGCTGTACAATTAAATTATGAAAGAAGCGTTTCTGGCTGCATTTAATACTGGAGCAGTACATACAGTTCTGCATGCGGCCAAGGTTTCAAGTCCTTTCTGGATTCCAATGCTCTTCGTTATGATTGCCTTCGACGTTTGGCTTACTTGGAAGCGCAGAGAATGGATCAAGACTCAAGGTTCAGTCTTGTTGGAGATCCGCCTGCCGCGTGAGATGACCAAGTCTCCGGCAGCCATGGAACTTTTCTTAAGTAACTTATATAACTCAGCAGCGGGCAGTCTTATAAACGTCTATATCAAGGGTCAGGTACGTGTGTGGTACTCGCTCGAACTTGTATCTATAGATGGAAATGTCCATTTCTTCTTGTGGTGTCACAAGGGATTGAGAAACAGGACTGAGGCCCAGCTCTATGCACAGTTTCCCAATGTAGAAGTACATGAAGTGGCTGACTACTCACTCGGAGTAGAGCGTAATCCAGAAAAACTGACCTTCGGCTGGTTTAGTAACTTCATTCCCACTAAAGCAGAAGCATATCCCATAAAGACTTACATTGATTATGGCCTCGATAAGAATCCTGATGAGGAGTTTAAAATTGATCCTATAGTTTCTGTATTAGAATTTCTGGGTTCTTTAAAGAGAGGGGAGCAAGTTTGGATTCAGATACTTATCCGTGCTCATGCTAAGGAGGGGCTCAAACTCGGCAGAATATTCGTAAAGCCGGACTGGAAAGGAGGTGTAGAGAAAGAGATAAAAGAAATTTTAAAGAAAGGACTTCTTAAACCTGCCGAGGATAAAACCTTAGACTCAACCAAACATCTGAGTCAAGGACAAAGAGATGTCATTGTGGCTATAGAAAGAAATGCAGGTAAGACAGCATTTGATACTATGATCCGGGCTACTTACTTCGCTGAGAAGGAAGCATTTAATCCGACAAACATTGGAGGGCTGATTGGAAGCATTAGCCAGTTCGGATCCCCAAGCTTAAATGGCTTCAGACCACAAGGAAATATCGCTTCTGAATATCCATGGCAAGATCCATTCGGAAGAGATAGGAAGGAGTCAGAGCTTAAATACTTGGAAGCTTATAAACGAAGAGCCTTTTTCGAACGACCATTTAAAAATTATAAGAGTAAACCTTTCGTCATGTCTGTAGAAGAGCTCGCAACTATCTACCACTTCCCAGGCGAGGTGGCAGCTACCCCTACGCTCTCTCGCATACCTTCGAAGAAAGCTGAAGCACCTTCAAACTTACCTATATAAATGCAGAACCCTATATTTAACGGTGCGAGCCTTGCACTCGATCATATTCATGCGTCTTGGCAGAAGTTCAGGCGTGATCCGAGGCTCTATATTTCTATCTTGATAATCGTTATAGCTGTTGTTTATACATTTACAGCTACTGCACCGAGAAATTTCCCCAAGAATTCTATCGTCACCCTGCGTGAAGGCGCAGGACTCCTAGAACTTTCTAACACACTTAAAGAAAGTCATGCCATACGCTCCGCAGTCTGGTTTAGAAGTGTGGTTATCGCGTTAGGCGGGGAGAAAAGCATTAAGGCAGGAGACTACTACCTTGGAGGTCCAGAGAGTGTCTGGCACCTAGCTTGGAGGATGGTAAACGGTAAGCACGACATTGAGACGATAAAGATTACAATTCCTGAAGGACTAACCGTGAAAGAAATCTCAAATCTTTTTGATAAAAAGTTTGTCTTCTTCGATCACTCATACTTCGAGAGACACTCACCAGAAGGTTACTTATTTCCTGACACATACTTCGTCGGAGTAAATACCACCGCTTCCTCCACCTCAAAATTCTTCCAAGAAACATTCGATAAAAAGATTAAACCACTTGAAAGTAAGATTCTTGCCTCGGGACACACCAAGAGTGACTTAGTAACCATGGCATCAATACTAGAAGCAGAAGCCAAGACTGAGACTGATATGAAAATTGTTTCAGGGATCTTATGGAAGAGGATTAACCTGGGTATGCCACTTCAGGTTGATGCCACACTTGGATACATTGTTTATAAAGCAAGTAGTGAACTTACTCAGTCTGATCTGGAACTCGACACTCCGTATAACACGTATAAATACAGAGGATTACCACCAACCCCCATAGGAAACCCAGGCCTAGTTGCACTCGATGCGGCTATTAATCCAACTAGCACCTCGTATCTCTACTTTTTAAGCGACAAAAAGGGTAATATGCACTACGCCAAAACTCATGAAGAACATGTCGCAAATATCCAGAAGTATCTCTAGCCCGAAAAAAGTCTTTGTGGGTCTTTCTGGTGGAGTAGATAGTGCAGTCTCCGCTGCGCTTCTTAAGACACAGGGTTACGATGTCACAGGAGTATTTATAAAGGTCTGGCAGCCGGACTTCTTACCGTGCACATGGAGAGAAGAGAGAAGAGACGCCATGCGTGTGGCAGCACATTTGAAGATTCCATTTCTCTTTTTCGATTTCGAAGAGGAGTATAAGAAGGGTGTGGCGGATTATATGATTGAAGAATACAAGCGTGGCAGAACTCCGAACCCGGATGTGATGTGTAATCGCGAGATTAAGTTCGGTGCATTCTGGAAGAAGGCCCGCGAGATGGGCGCAGATTATATTGCGACAGGTCATTACGCGAAAATTGTCAGAAAAACTTCTGATCAATTCTCGCTTCATGAGAGTGATGATAAGGAAAAGGATCAGAGTTACTTCCTATGGACCCTCACACAGGAGGACTTATCACATACACTTTTCCCCGTTGGTGGATATGAGAAGAGCGAGGTGAGGAAGCTTGCCCATAAGTTCGATCTGCCTGTAGCAGAGAAGAAGGACAGTCAGGGAATATGTTTCTTAGGCCAAGTGGATCTTGAAGTATTTCTATCTCACTATATAAGTACTAAACATGGACAAGTTCTAAATACACTTGGTGAAGTTATAGGAACGCACAATGGCGCATTACTCTACACACTCGGTGAGAGGCACGGCTTTGAAATATTCGAGAAGAATTCTAAGAGGAAACCACATTATATAATTTCTAAGGACATAGAGAGAAACACTATAACTGTCTCGGATAATCCAGAAGAAATAAATTCAGCATCTCCGACATCTGTGAGACTAGAGAAGTTGAATTGGGTAAGTAAGCTAGAACCTGATACTAAGGACCTCGAAGCTAGAATCCGCTACAGACAAGAGAGATTTCCGATCCAAGTTAAAGGAGACAAAGTAATTTTCAAAGATCCACACACAGCCGCTCCTGGACAGTCACTAGTATTTTACGCGGGTGAAGAATGTCTAGGTGGAGGTGTGATTGACAACTAGCATAATTAGTTATATAAATAGTCAAGACGAACCTTCACATTAGTTCACATTCGCTAGGAGCTACAACATGTGGTTATTTGAGCTTGATGATCGAGAACTCGATAAACGGATTCAAGAAGTAATCAAAGACGTGACTCCCAAGTCTGTCTTTGTCAGAATACAACCTCAACCACTCAGCTTTGTTCAAGCGTTAGGTGACTCAATTAGAGCCCTTCTTGCATCATGCTTGCTAGGAATAGGTATTACCTTTCTACTTTTGCCAGGGGTTGATTACAGTAAAAACAGTTTATTGCTGGCTTTAGTAGGAACTGTTGCCGGAATCCTTACAACTTGGACGTTGCGTGCCTTTCTTTTGATGAAAATCCGCAGGAAGAAAATTCAAAACTTTGTTCAGGACCCAGTACCAGAACCTGACACAGCCGCTATCCTAAAGCTCATTCTTGAAAAACAGAAGAGCGTAATTATGGCGGCCAAGGACAGTGTCGAAGGTGAAAGGTCACAAGTGGTGCGCCAGATGAACAAGATCAAGCTGGAGCTCAATGAAGCACGCACGATTCTAAGATACTGGCAGGAGCGTTTTGATCAGACGTATGACCCAGGTGCCCGTAGTTTAGCAGATGAGGCACAACTTGAGGTAGAGAAGTATAAGAAGCTCTACGCTGAGCTTGAAGGTGATCAGCAGGCTGCTTTGAGATTCTTTCGGGAGGTTGAAACATTCATCCCGAAGGCAGAAGCTCATTTTTCCGACATAGAATACGAGACTCGCTTACGTAAGCTCCAAGGTCGAGTTGATCTGGTCAGAGAAGAGTCGCGAAGTATTCTTCTTGAAGCTCTACGACCAGTCTTCGAAAGGCTTGTGCCACTTGAGCTAGTCAAACAACGGCTCGAACTCCGTGCTCTCGGCCAGATTGAAGGGCCCAGTGCCGTGAACGAGATCATTGCCAAGGCAGAAAAAATTGGCTCTGATAACAAGCTAGAAACAGCTGTTCTCGATATCCGTCGGAAGTTAGATGCCAAGTAATGTCCTCAACAGTTTGTTGGGGATATTTTTATAAATGAACACTGTTATACTAGTCTGATGACAAACGGAGTGCAGTTTACTGTTATCAAGGCTACAGGTAAAAGAGAGGTCTTCGAGCCGGAGAAGTTGCGCTCATCACTCATGCGTTCTGGTGCTGATACAGAGTCGGTGGAATCAGTGATGCAGAACATTTTAGAGAGTCTCCACAATGACATGCCTACGGCGGAGATATACTCCAAGGCCTTTAGGCTCCTCCATGAGCATGAGAAGCCAGTTGCTTACAGATATTCTATCCGCCGCGCTCTCCTAGACCTTGGTCCATCTGGTTTCCCATTCGAGGACTTCGTAGCAGAAATTCTCAAGGCCAAGGGCTACCAGACCTTAACTCGGCAAAATGTACTTGGCGGCTGCGTGCCTCATGAGATTGATGTGGTGGCATGGAACGATAAGAAGCTCCTCATGGCTGAAGCCAAGTTCCACAATGAGCTCGGCAGCAAGTCGGACCTCAAGGTAGCACTATATGTGAAGGCTCGCTTCGATGACCTTAAAGAAAATGTTTATAACTACGGTGGTATGAACAGACCGGTAAATGAAAGTTGGCTCATCACTAACACCAAGTTTTCCTCAACCGCTATACATTACGGAGTCTGCATGAACTTAACCATGATAGGATGGAACTATCCGGAGAAGGGTAATCTCCAGGATATGATTGTGGAAGAGCATCTGCATCCACTCACATGCTTGAGTTCTCTTACATCAGTAGAGAAGAAAGAAATCTTAACTTCTGGTACAGTCCTCTGTTCCTCACTTGTAGAAAATCCAGTAATACTTGAAACAGTTCTGGGTAAAGATAGAGTGGAGAAAGTTTTACAAGAAATCAGTGAACTTTAAGACTCATGAATATTTTAGATACAACCAGTAACTTGGTACCGTTTACAAATTTACTCCTGGCTCTTATCTTGGGAGCGTGTCTTGGGATCGAGCGCACATTTGCAGGTAAGACCGCTGGCATGAGAACTTACGCTCTGGTCTCCATGGGATCCTGCCTCTTTATACTTATTTCCCGTATAGTCATACCAGAGACAGGCGGATACACATTTGACCCTATGCGTACTGCAGCGGGAGTTATCATGGGCATAGGTTTCCTTTGCGGTGGAGTAATAGTCTTCAAGGACTCCAGGCTCTCTGGTCTCACCACGTTTATCAATACTGGCTATATTTGCTACAATTGCTACGCTCTTCGTATTTAGCATCCTCCTTCTTATTGAGCACATGATGATAAAGATTGAGGAGTACAAGAAGCAGGACTAGATTCTGACCAATGGTCAATAAACTTTATTTTGATATAGAAACACTCCCAGCAGATGGGGTACATGAAAAGACGCTCCGTCTTTTACACGAGAAGAAAGTGACAAAGAAACAGAAGAGAGATCCAGCTGTGGAAGCGCAGACATTTGAAGAATTCTGGGATGGCACGGGGACGGACGGTACCTACGGAAGAATCTGTTGCATCGGATTCGCCATGAATGATGATAGGGTAGAAGCTATCTCAGGGCCTGAGAACGAGAGAAAAATGCTAATACAGTTCTGGGACATTGCAGCGAAGGCAGACTTACTTGTGGGACATAACATCCGCGACTTCGATCTTCCTTTCATCATGCAACGCTCAGTTATATTAGGAGTGAAGCCCACATGGAAGATCACCATAGAACCGGGAGAAAGTAAGTTTAGGCTTCCACCGGGTGTTAAGTTTCTAGACTTTGCCAGGTACACAAGTTGTCCAGTCTACGACACCATGTGGGAATGGTCACACTGGGTAGACAAGTGGAACAATAAAAGCATCGAGCACATTGCACTTGCTCTCGGCATACCGACACCAAAGGAAGGGATAGATGGTAGCCAGGTAAATGAATTTTTCAAAGCGGGGAAGTTAGAAGATATTTGTAATTACTGCAAACGAGACGTAGAGACTGTCCGAGCCGTATATAAGCGCATGATATTTGAAAGTGTGCCAGAGACTGAAACGCTCCCGTTCTAGCATCATTTTGATAGAATTGGTCTATGTCTAAGACTGATGAACTTAGAAAGATTAAGGATGAAGTGGTGGCGATGAAGGGGAGACTTGCAGATATGAGGCGAGAGGGCAAGTACTTTCCAGTACTTGGAGAAGGGTCGCATGATGCAGAAATAATATTTATCGGTGAGGCACCAGGAGAGAATGAAGCTAAGACCGGGAGACCCTTCGTGGGCCGTGCAGGACAATTTTTAAATGAGTTACTAGAGGGAGTGGGAATCAAGCGTGAGGATGTGTATATAACTAATATTGTGAAGGACAGGCCGCCCAAGAATAGAGACCCACAACCAGACGAGATAGCAGAGTACGCACCTTATTTAGACAGACAGATTGGTATTATAAAGCCGAAGGTCATAGCTACTCTTGGTCGCTTCTCCATGCAGTACATTATGAATAGATACGGACTCGACTTCGAACTTGGACCTATAAGTAAGCTACATGGAACAGTTTTCGATACAGAAGTAGAAGGACAAAGTGTGAAGGTCGTTCCCCTCTACCACCCAGCTGTGGCACTTTATAACGGAAGTACTCGGGAGCTTCTGAAAGAGGATTTCAAAATTTTAAAAACATTGGTATAGACTTAGGTCAATTTTTGTGTTAATTTGAGGTTAGACAAACCTGGGGGATATATGACTCAAAAGAAGTCAGAAGTACCTATCACAGTGGGAAAGGCTCGGAAATTACTTGAAAAGGCAAGAAAAGACTTGGGTAACTTGAGAATAATGTTAGTCAGGCCAGACAAGGAGATCGCCGAGAGAGCTAAAAAAAGAATTGATCAGATCTCTCGAGCCAGCACTCGTCTTCAGGAGATCATGGATGAAGAACACATGAATGACCTGAACGATGTTCTACTGAAAAACACTCCACTTCAAGCCTTCAAGGTTCTAGAGACTGCTGTGAGCCCCCGTAAGGTGCCTAAGACTCAAGGAGGATCATAAACGATTCTGGTCAGCCTGCCGGGGCAGGCTTTTTTGTTTACTTTCTGATATATTTTCACACATGGAATCACGAGAAATACGACAGAAATTTTTAGAATTTTTCGAGGGTAAGGGACACAAGGTTGTGCCTTCGTCTCCGCTTGTCACCGACGACCCGTCAGTACTCTTCACCACGGCCGGCATGCAGCAGTTCAAGCCGTACTACTTAGGAGTGAAGGATCCTATGTCAGATTTCGGTTCTAAGAACACTGTATCTGTGCAGAAGTCAGTTCGAACTTCTGACATAGAAGAAGTAGGAGACGAGAGACACTTAACTTTTTTTGAAATGCTCGGTAACTTCAGCTTCGGCGGATATTGGAAGAAGGAGGCTATAGAGTACGCACACGAGTTCGTCACAGAAGTAATGGGTCTTAAGATTGACTACGTCACAATATTTGAGGGAGAAGAAGGAGTGCCTAAGGATGAAGAGTCTGAGAGAATTTGGAAATCTATTGACCCAAGTATTCGTGTTCGAGCTTTCGGTCGTGCAGATAACTTCTGGGGACCAACAGGTACTGAGGGACCTTGTGGTCCCACGACAGAAATATATGTGGACGGTATCGAGATCTGGAACATTGTCTTCAACGAATTTTATCAGAGCGCTGACAAGACTCTCCGTCCACTTGATATAAAAGGCATAGATACTGGCATGGGGCTTGAAAGGCTCGCCATGGTCTCACAAGAAGTACAGACAGTTTTCGATACAGATTTATTCGTCTCAATTTTAAGCGTAGCTAAATCTAGAATAGTGGCTGACCATGTACGAAGTGCAGTATTTATGATTTCTGACGGAGTCAGACCGTCAAATTCTGAACGAGGATATGTTCTAAGACGACTCATAAGACGCGCATTTGTGTACCAAAGGGATTTGAAGCCGGTTGTAGAAGCAGTGGTAAATCACTTAAGTTATAAAGATTTTTATGAATTTAATTTAAACGAAGTCTGGTCTGTATTTGAAACAGAGACAAATAAATTTAAGGAGACACTGGACGCGGGACTTAAAGAGTTTGAGAAGGGTCGCGACCCTTTTGTACTTTTCACTTCTTACGGATTCCCTCTTGAGCTCACCAAGGAACTTGCTAAAGAAAAGGGGATCGAGATTAACGAAAAAGATTTCGAAGAAAGATTTAAAAAACATCAAGAAATGTCTCGCAGAGGCATGGAGGCCAAGTTCAAAGGTGGTCTTGCCGGGCACTCGGATAAGGAAGTTCAGTATCACACGGTTACACATTTGCTCCATCAGGCTCTACGCGATGTGTTGGGGCATGATGTGAGTCAGAAGGGGAGTAATATTACTCCAGAGAGACTGCGCTTCGACTTCGCCTTCCCTCGTAAGATGACAGATGAGGAGAAGAAAAGAGTAGAAGAAATTGTAAACGAGAAAATAAGTGAAGCATTGCCAGTAAATAGAGTAATACTACCTAAGGCAGAGGCGGAGAAGACAGGTGCCCTGCACTTCTTCGGCGACAAGTATGGTGATGAGATCAGTGTCTACTATATAGGAGACTCCATGGAACATGCTTATTCGAAGGAATTCTGCGGTGGTCCACATGTATCTAATACAAGCGAGCTTGGGAAATTTAAAATTCAGAAAGAAGAAGCCGTGTCAGCTGGAGTGAGACGCATTAAAGCAGTCTTGGAATGAGGGGCTTAGAGGTAAGAGATGCCAGGAGTGGTAGAGGCATTTTTGCTTTACGAGAATTTAGGTCGAAACAAAAGCTTTTTATAATTAAAGGTAAGGTCTACCACTGGTCTAAGTTATTTAAAATTGGTGGAAAAATTGGAGATAATGCTTTTAGATTTGGCCCAGAAATGTACTTAAGTCCCGAAGGAGAAATAGGAGACTTCTTGAATCATTCATGCAGTCCAAACTGTGGAGTAAGGAAGACGGGGAGTAATTTAGAGCTGTTTGCAATTACACCAATTCAAATTGGCCAAGAACTGGTCATGGATTACTCAACCATAATTGGTAAAGATGATATTTGGAAGATGAAATGTAACTGTGGAAGTAAGAACTGTAGAAAGGTAGTGAGGAATTTCTTCATCTTGCCCAAAGAACTCCAAGAAGAGTACATGGCTCTTGGAATTGTCCCGAAGTATATACTTAACTCAACCAATAGTTAGGGTACAATGAATGTATGTTGTTTGGATCTTCGAAACAGAATGATCGAACTGTTCTTGTTCTTCACTTAACCTCCGGAAGTGTGGGAGCGGCTATTGTCCACTTCAGGCACGGGAGCCTTCCAGAAATTATTTCTAACGCTCGTCTGGCATTCTTTCTAGAAGAAGAACCCGCCTTTGAAAATTTAGAAGCTAAGATGCTTCGCACTATAAGAGACGTTTTCTCTCTGGTGTCGAAAGATGGTTTAACTACCCTGAGTAGAAGGAAGCTCTCTCCACACTTCGAGTATGTAAGTGTCATACTTTCTTCACCTTGGATACTCTCGAGACTTAAACCTGTAACTGTAAGTAAGGATAAAGAATTTCTTCTCGATAAACGCATGGTGGATGAGGTCATAAGTAAAGAAGAGGAGCAGTTTAAGAAAGATCTTAAGAACGCATATCAGTCCGAGTGTGAAGTGTTCGAATCTCAAGTAGCCAACATAAGATTAAATGGCTACGAGGCATCCCTTCCCATTTCTAAGTACACTAAATCTGCAGAAGTTAGCATCCATATGTCGGCTGCGGAGAGACACTTGATAAAGAGAGTTGAGGAGGAGGTCATAAGATCCTTCGGCATAAGGCGTGGTTTTCATATTCAAGGATTCATGTTTACGTTCTGGAATGTCTTGACCAGGAGCTTCAAGAATACTCATACTGCACTCCTGGTAGACATGAGCCACGAGACTACGGACGTGTTCTTAATCCATAAAGATTTTCCAGCAGAAAATTTTATCTTGCCATTCGGATCGACCACAGTGGCCCGTCTAATAAAGGATAAGATGAACATCCCTCTGACTCTAGCGTACTCATACCTAGCCCTCTTTGCATCTAATAGCCTGGATGATGCAACCAGAGAGGCTCTGAATAAAATATTACAAAGTGGAGAGGATGAGTGGAAGAAAATGTGGGAGGCAAGTGTAGTGAAGGCTACTAAGCTCGGTAACTTGCCCCAGAACGTATTCCTAGTTTCTGGAAGATCCCACACAGAGCTTGGTAAAGTGCTTCTTGAGTCAGTGGTACCTGGAGGAGTAACACTTATAGGTGAGGATAACAAATTTACTGATGAGCTGGTAAAGACGGCTAGCGGCGGCAGGAGAGACGATGCACTTAACATAATAATCGCTTATTTAAAGTCAATATTCTAACTAGACCCAGTTTCCACATTGCCTTAAGGGAAAAGTCTAGTAAAATTATCAAATGGCAAAGAACATTGAAGATATTACCCCTCCAGAACGTCGCTCTATAAGAGATATACCCATACCAGAAAGCAGAAGAAAAAATATAAATATATTAAACGGCCCTCGAGACATCGCTCCGCCACAGAGGATGGATCTACCACCTCGTGAGTCTGTGAGAGTAAATGAAGGACCTCGAAGCACAGCTATACCTGAGTATCGCTCAGATCAAGCCTATGGGTCGAGTGTGCCAACCTCGCGTGAGACAGAATATGTAGAACCTCGAGAGTCTCGCAAGAAATCTCGAAGGGGTGTCTGGATTTCTTTAGGAGTTATAGCTATTTTCATCGCTCTTGGGGTTATCTTCACCCTGCTTTCAGGTGCGACACTCACATACGTGCCGAAGACATCGGTGTTAACACTCTCGAACGACTCATTCTCTGCTTCTAAGACTCAAGGAAATCTATTATTTAGTATCGTTAAACTCAGTTCACAAAAGAATACTACTGCTCCAGCTTCTGGAGAAGAACAAGTATCTCAAAAGGCTTCAGGCATTCTCGTTGTCTACAATGACTTCAGTGCTGATCCTCAAAAACTTATCACCAACACTCGCTTCGAGACAACCGATGGTAAGATTTATAGAATTCAATCAGATATAACTGTCCCAGGGAAGAAGCAAACTCCGAACGGCAGTGAACCTGGCTCACTTGAAGTAACCGTAGTAGCAGATCAACCAGGTGATACATACAATATTTCTCCGACAGACTTTACTATTCCTGGACTTAAGGGCGATCCTAGGTTCACTGCTATGTATGGCAGGTCGAAGACTCCGATTACAGGCGGTTTCGTCGGTACGATAAAGAAAGCCAGTGCAGCAGATGTACAGCGTGCTAAAACTACTCTAGAAGCTCAGATTAAGAATGATCTCTCAACTCAAGCTAAGGCTCAAGTGCCAGAGGACTATGTACTTATCCCGAGTCTAGCTAAAATGAGTTTCGAAGTCGTGCCTACTCAAGCAGGTTCAAGTTCACAGGCCTTAATTACAGAAAAAGGAGATTTATATGGAGTGGCATTTAAGAAAACTGACTTGGACAGAAGTCTCACAGAGAAGAAGCTGGGCAGTCAAGCTGGACAGACCGTGGTGATCCCAGACTACACTTCACTTACATTTACTCTGGCTAGTTCATCACAAGCCAATCTCCAAACGACAGAAAATATTAGTTTCCAAGTTTCTGGTTCTGCTAAGGTAGAGTGGAAGACCGATGAGTCGGCACTTGCTTCTGACTTGGCTGGCAAGCCTAAAACTGATTTTGTAACTATCCTAAAAAATTATCCTAGCGTTGTGACTGGAAGCGCAAGTATTAAGCCTTTCTGGCGTAACACCTTCCCAAGTGATCCAACAAAGATTAAGATTGTAGAGACGAATGCCACAGAATAAAGACCTGGAGCGCACCGGGGTAGTTACTGAAGCGCTACCTAATATTATGTTCAAAGTAAGACTCGACAATGAAGAGGGTGAGCTTTTGTCGTACCTTTCTGGTAAGATGAGACTCCACCGCATAAGAGTTCTGGTGGGAGATAGAGTACAACTCGAGCTCGAGCCCTACGGAGGGAAGGCCAGAATAGTGAAGCGCCTATAGGCCCCAGAATAAGGGGTCTTGGATAGTCTCGTGTTGACAAAATTTGAAGCTCGGTTACAATATTATCTCTCTATGAAAGTAAAGGCGTCGGTAAAAAAGATGTGCTCCAAGTGCCAAATTGTAAGGCGCAAGGGGTATGTATATGTGGTCTGTAGCGCTAATCCACGCCATAAACAGAGGCAAGGTTAATAATGAGAATACTAGGTATAACTATCCCAGAGGAGAAGCGTATTGATATCGGCCTAACCGTCATTTATGGTATTGGTCGTTCCCGCGCAACAAGTATCCTTAAGGAAGCCAAGATTGACCCCTCTCTCCGCCCTAAGAGCATCAGCGTAGAGTCTGAGAACAAGATCCGCTCTATTATTGAGTCTCTAACTCTCGAGGGTGACCTCAAGCGTGAGGTAGCTGCCAATGTTAAACGTCTCAAGGATATTAAGGCCTACCGAGGGATAAGACACCAGAGAGGGCTTCCAGTCAGAGGTCAGAGAACCAAGACCAATTCTCGCACTCGTCGCGGTAACGTCCGTAAGACCATGGGTACCGGCCGCAAGATAGTTGAGAAGACATAGTTCATGACCTTATATAAACAATATAAACAATGGGTAAGAAACGCATAGTAAAGACAGAGGGAGAAAACGAGACTCAGAAGCCGGCTGAGGCTACTTCAAGATCAAGCTCTAAGAAGCGCGTTGAGTCAGGTATTTTAAATGTTGAATCCACATACAATAATACTAAGCTTGTCTTAGCTGACTCCAAGGGTGGCGTACTGGCCTGGTCTACCTCAGGAGCACTCGGCTTTAAGGGCGCTAAGAAGGGAACTCCATTTGCAGCTGCCAAGATCGGAGAAGTCATAGGTGAGAAAGCCCAACAGTTCGGTGTTAAGGAAGTGAAGGTAGTGGTGAAGGGCGTAGGGTCTGGTAGAGAATCAGCTATCAGAGGATTTATATCTAAAGGCATTAACCTTGTCTCTATCCAAGACAGAACTCCAGTTCCTCACAACGGAACCAAAGCACCTAAGCCTCGTCGTGCATAATTTAAATATAATAACTTATGAAAATCGGACCAAAATATAAAATTGCTCGCAGACTCGGTGCTCCAATATTTGAGAAAACTCAAACTCAGAAATACGCACTTTCATATTCTCGCAAGGAAAAGAACGGCATGGTTCCACAGAGACCCAAGTCAGAGTTCGGTAAGCAACTTATAGAAAAGCAGAAGGCTCGTCTCACTTACGGTCTTGCCGAAAGACAGTTTAAAACTTATGTGAAGTCAACAGTAAACTCTCCTGAGCCTACTCAGAAACTCTTCCGTGCACTTGAACTTCGCCTTGATAACATTCTCTACCGCTCTGGTTTCGCCAAGACTCGTGCTGCTGCTCGCCAGATGGCCGCCCACGGTCATGGAGTGGTGAATGGCCGCCGCGTGACCATACCTTCAATGCACCTTCGCATTGGAGATGAAGTCTCGGTGCGAGAGGGAAGCCAAGCCAGTCCTTTGTTCGCTGAAGTCGTGGAGAGACAGAACCAAGTTACTGTTCCTGCCTGGCTTCAGGTAGAGCCCGGTAAGCGTGTACGTGTGGTGGGATTGCCAGCCTACGTGCAGTCAGAGCACGTATTCGATCTGGGAGCAGTGCTCGAATTTTATAGTAGATAACAAAAAATAATTTAATTTTTATGGCAGATTACACAATCATCCTTCCTTCGAAGCCAAAGATCGTCACAGACGAGGCTACGAGCGGTGTCTACGAGATCGAGGGACTTTACCCCGGTTACGGACACACTCTAGGTAACTCTCTTCGTCGAATCATTCTTTCCTCACTTCCTGGTGTAGCTATTACTTCTGTGAAGATCCCAGGAGTTACTCACGAGTTTTCGACCATTGATGGTATTAAGGAGGACGTCATCACTATTCTCTTGAACTTGAAGAAAATTCGTATGCGCTTCACCACAGATGAGCCTCAGATACTAACTCTCAAGATTAAAGGAGAAAGAGAGGTTAAAGCTTCAGACTTAGAAATCCCAGGCCAGGTTACCATCGCTAACCCAGAGCAGCATATTGCTACTATTACTGGTAAGAACACTACGCTTGAGATGGAGATAAAGGCTGAGCGAGGTATTGGTCTTGTATCTAAGGAGGCTCTTCAGAAAGACAGAGTAGAAGTTGGAACATATGCACTCGATGCAAGCTTCACCCCTATCCGTCGTGCAAGTTACGAAGTAGAAAACATGCGCGTAGGTGACAGAACAGACTTCAACAAACTTAAGATTGCTATAGAGACCGACGGCACCATCACTCCTACTGAAGCTTTAACTCAGTCGATAGAGATCATGATTAACCAGCTTAAGGCAATCGTGGGCTTCAAGGAGGAAGAGGCTCCAGTAGTAGAAGAGTCTCACACAGAGGAATCCAACAACTCAAGAACAGAGATTGATCCTGAAGTTCTTAAGACCCGTGTTGAGTCGCTTGATATCTCAGCTAGAACTCAAAATGCTTTAGCTAATGCGAACATCCGCACTGTCGGAGGTCTAGCTAGGAAGAAGGAGAAGGATCTTCTCACTATAGAAGGTCTTGGTGCCAAGGGTATCCAGGAGATCAAGAAAGCTCTTGGAGAGTTCGGCATTACTCTTAAATAAACTTATGCGCCATCATAACGCTAACAGAAAGTTCGGTCGTGAAAGAAGCCAGAGAAAAGCTCTCTTGAAGTCCTTGGCGCACTCACTCATCACTAAAGGTAAGATTAAGACTACTGAGGCCAAGGCCAAGGAACTCCGTCCTTACACCGAGAAGTTAGTTACCCTTGCCAAGAAGCAGACGCCAGCAGCTCGCCGTTTACTGGAAGCACGTGTGGGTAAGATGGCAGCTAAACGCGCTTATGTTAATATAGCTCCCACCTACAAGGAGAGAGCTGGTGGATACACACGCATCACCAAGCTTGTACGCAGAGCATCAGACGGCGCTCCTATGGCCGTAATAGAGTTCGTATAAAATTATGCAAAAAGTTACTTTAGACGCTACGAATAAGAGACCAGGACGCCTCGCCACAGAGGTGGCCGTGCTTCTTATGGGTAAGAACCGCACTGATTATGTACGTAATGATATACCTGACATCTCTGTCGAGGTTACCAATGCATCCAAGCTTTCTATCAGTGAGAAAAAGCGAACCGGTAAGACCTACTCTCGTCACTCAGGCTACCCAGGCTCTCTTAAGACCCTTTCGGTAGAACAAGTGGTCGAGAAGAAGGGAGCCAAGGAAGTACTAAGGAAAGCTGTCATGGGCATGCTTCCGAAGAATAAACTCCGTGCCAGAATGATAAAGAATTTAACTATTAAAGATTAAATTCATGGCAGAGACTAAATACATCGAAGCAACAGGAAGAAGAAAGACCAGCATAGCGCGCGTGCGTATTACTCCTGCTTCTAAACTCCACATTTCCATAAATGAGAAAGACTTCGACACTTATTTCCCAACTCCTGAACTCCGTCGTTCAGTCACTTCAGCATTTGATACAGCCGAACTTACTCAGAAGTTCTCAGTAACAGTTAAAGCAGAGGGAGGTGGTATCTCATCTCAAGCAGGTGCAGTTCGTCACGGTATTGCACGTGCACTCGTCGAGTATGATAGCGAACTCCGTAGGAAACTTAAGGTTAAGGGTCTCTTAAAGCGTGACCCCCGCGCTAAGGAACGTCGCAAGTTCGGTCTGAAGAAAGCCCGCAAGGCTCCACAGTGGAGCAAGAGATAAAAAAATCGGCCGAGGCCGATTTTTCAAACTAAAACCGCGCACACTGGTGTGTAGCGCGGTCGGTGTAGAAGTAGAAGGCTTGTTAGCCTGCTACTTGCATGAAGGTGGAACTCGGTGAACTCTCTGAAGTCGTAAGATTCTTGAGCCGTACGTTCCATCTGGCGACCATGTGGCTGAGCAGAGAGAGCTCGGACTTGTCCGTGAGGTTCTGCTTCATGGACTTCGCCAATGCCACTAGAGTTTGAGCTTCCTCGATCTTCTTTCGTGGTACTGGGTACTCGCAGTGCCACTCTGTACGTAGCTCCGCATCCTTCTTTTTGATTTCCTCGAAAGTCATTGTCTCTCGGGTTGGGGTGAACATATCTAACTTCTACCCTAGCACGGTTTATATATAAAGTCAATACGTTAAGTTATCCTGCTCTTGATTTAAGCCCTAATTTTCATTATTGTATGGGTCTATGGCAGAGGAAGACGACATTGTATTCGACAGCTCTCATGCCGATCTCGATGACTCAGTAGTGGCAGAAGAGAACCAGCTAGAGGCTATAAAGAAGCTCCGGGCGAGAGTAAAGGAAGCGGAGAAGGCAGCCAAGGAAGTCCGGGAATCACATGAGCGAGCTCAAGCAGACTTCATAAATGCTCGTAGGCGCGACGAGGCTGACCGAGCCCACTTCATGAAGTATGCTGTGGAAGGCTTAGTAGAAGACTTGGTACCAGTCTTGGACAGCTTCGATATGGCACTCACACATGGACATAAAGATATACTTCCAATTTATAATCAATTTATTAAAGTGCTAAGAGAACATGGACTAGAAGAGTTCGATCCGAAGGGCGAAAAATTTGACCCCTCTAGGCATGAAGCAATTGGATCCACTCCGACAGAAAATAAGAATGACGATCACAAGGTTCTTGAAGTTCTAAGTAAAGGTTATATACTATCTGGGAAAATAATCCGACCTGCCAAGGTAAGGATTGGGGAATTTATTAACTCTAACTAAACTCATATGGCCAAAATAATTGGTATCGATTTAGGTACAACTTTCTCGGCAGTGGCAGTGATGGAAGTGGGTAGTCCTCGCATCATTGAGAATGCAGAAGGAGCACGCACAACTCCCTCTATTGTGGCTGTCTCTAAAACTGGTGAGCGCCTAGTGGGACTCCTAGCCAAGCGTCAGGCAGTGACCAACCCGAGGAACACAATCTTCGGTATCAAGCGTTTTATTGGACATAGTTTCTCCGATCCAGCAGTACAGAAGGACACTATTGCAGTACCATACCAAGTAAAGCCAGGACCAGATGGAGGTGTACTAGTCCATATGGGGGACAGAGACTATAGACCAGAAGAGATTTCGGCGCAGATCTTACAGAAGCTTAAGACCGACGCAGAGGCCAAGCTAGGTGAGAAGATCACTGAGGCTGTTATCACTGTGCCAGCATACTTTAACGATGCGCAGAGAAAGGCCACCAAGGATGCAGGACAGATAGCAGGTCTCGATGTGAAGCGTATTATAAACGAGCCCACAGCAGCAGCTCTTGCATATGGTTTCAATAAAAAGAAGAACGAGAAGATAGCAGTATTTGACTTCGGAGGAGGTACCTTCGACATCTCCATACTTGAAGTTGCTGATGTAGATGGTCAGCAGTCCATAGAAGTGCGTTCCACAGATGGCGACTCCCACTTAGGCGGTAAAGATATTGATCAGAAGATTATCGGTTGGATCGCAGAAGAGTTTAAAAAAGAAAGTGGCATAGATGTGCGTAGTGATGCACTGGCACTTCAGCGTCTCGATGAAGCTGCAGAGAAGGCCAAGATCGAACTCTCTACAGCTACAGAGACTGAAATAAATATTCCATATATAACTTCCGACGCATCGGGACCAAGGCACTTACTTCTTAAACTCTCTCGAGCCAAGCTTGAAGAGCTTTCAAGTGAGTTCATCGAGCGTGCTATGTCTATCACCAAGCGGGCCATGGAAGCATCACCATTCCAAGTTGGGGAAATTCAGGAAGTAGTGCTCGTAGGAGGTCAGACACGTATGCCAGCTATAGCAGATGCAGTGAAGAAGTTCTTCGGCAAGGAGCCCAACAAGTCCATTAACCCTGATGAAGTGGTGGCTCTTGGTGCCGCTGTACAGGGAGGAGTGCTGGCTGGTGATGTGAAGGACATTCTACTTCTTGATGTTATACCTCTCTCACTTGGTATTGAAACTCTTGGTGGAGTAGCCACTAAGCTTATTGAAAAGAACTCCACAATCCCAACAGCCAAGTCACAAACATTTTCTACTGCAGGAGATAACCAAACTTCTGTAGAGATCCATATTGTCCAAGGTGAGCGAGCCATGGCGGGAGATAATAAGTCTTTAGGCAGATTTATCTTAGACGGCATACCTCCAGCACCACGTGGCATGCCACAAGTAGAAGTAACATTCGACGTAGACTCGAACGGTATCTTGAACGTGAAGGCCAAGGACAAGACCACCAACAAGGAGCAGTCCATACGCATAGAGGCGAGCTCTGGTCTCTCTAAGGAAGACATTGATAAGATGCAGAAGGAAGCTGCAATGAATGCTGGAGAAGACGAGAAGAAAAAAGCACTTGTCGATGCGAAGAATAATGCAGAACAACTCATATATACATCAGAAAAAGCTCTTAAGGACCTGCCTGCGCAGTCAGGCGTTCCCAGCATTCCAGATGACATCAAATCAGGTGTGAATCAGAAGATTGAAGCTCTAAGGAAAAAGAAGGACAGTGGCACACTTGAGTCTATAAAAAGTGCTACAGAAGCTCTATCTGCAGAAATCCAGAAGATCGGTGAATACCTAAATAAACAGCAACCGTCTGACAATTCACAACAAAATACAAATCCAGATGTTAAAGACGCAGACTTTAAGGACGAGAACAATGATACTAGTGGAGCTAGCAGCTAGTACCAAGAACCTATAAGCTAATCACATGGCGAAAGATTATTACAAAATTCTAGGAGTTCCTAAAGGGGCAAGTGAGGACGATATAAAAAAAGCTTTCAGAAAGCTTGCTCACGAGTATCACCCAGACAAGAAGACTGGGAACGAAGCTAAGTTCAAGGAGGTCAATGAGGCCTACTCAGTATTAGGAGACAAAAAGAAGAGGCAGCAGTATGACACCTTCGGCTCAGCAGATGCAAACAGTGGGTTCCAAGGCGGGTTCAATCCATCGGACTTCGGCTTCGACTTCTCAAACTTCTCGGGCCAGGGCTTCGACCCCGGAGATCTGAGCGACATACTCTCATCTATATTCGGCGGAAAACGTGTGCGTCGTGGTAGAGATATTGCCGTAGACATTGAGCTCTCATTTCAAGAATCCATATTCGGCACAGAGCGCAAGGTAGTTATAAATAGTCGCCTTGTGAAGCAGAAGGAAGTGAAGATTCAAGTGCCGCCGGGTATAGATGATGGTCAGATGATCCGTATGAGCGGCATGGGTGAGACTATAGAGGGTGGTATGCCTGGAGACCTCTTTATAAAGGTACATGTTCGCCGCCATCCAACCTTCAGAAAAGAGGGATACAACCTCATCATGGATATGACTCTGAAGCTCTCTGAGGCTCTCCTCGGGGTAGAGAAGCACATTGCTACCCTCGATGGGGAAATACTCCTTAGAGTCCCCCAGGGCACGAACTCTGGCACCATCTTACGCGTTAAGAATAAGGGTGTGCCATTCTCTGGCAGTGCCAAGGACAGGAGAGGGGACTTATATGTCCGCATCACTGTAAAACTCCCAGAAAAACTCTCCCGAGAGGCTAAAAAAGCGGTCGAGGAGCTCAAAAGCCAAGGGTTTTAACGTTATCCCCAGCCACTAGCGCTTTGCCCACATTTCTGGTATAATATTGTCGTCTAATAAACACAGGTTTAGCAGGATACATGAACTCTGGAAAGGTAATAAATTCGATAAAAAGTAAGAAAAGCAATTATTGGAAAAAAGAGAGCGAAAAAAAACTACTTGAGCTCTTCAACCTGTGTTCCAAGCAGGTGCCCGCCTATAAAGATTTTCTGACCAAAAAAGGAATTGATCCAAAAAAGATCAGAAATTTTGATGATTTCAAAAACCTTCCTTCTGTTACTCGATCTGAATATTTAAAAGGAAACCAGCTTCAGGATCTTTGTCTCAAAGGTACACTGTCTCAACCAATGGTTTTTACAAGCACCTCTGGATCTACTGGTGCACCGTTCTATTTCCCAAGAAGCAAGGACGTGGATTTTCAATCTGCAGTCTTACATGAATTATTTATTAAATCGAGCGGGCTTAAAAAAGATAAATCTACATTAGTAATTGTTGGCTTCGGAATGGGTGTTTGGATTGGTGGAGTTATCACATATCAGGCATTTAGATATCTATCTGATGCTGGCTATCCATTCTCTATCCTTACTCCAGGTGTAAATAAAAAAGAAATTTTTGAAGCAATGAGAAATATTGCTCCAAAATTTGATCAAGTCATTCTTTGTGGTTACCCACCATTTCTCAAAGATGTAATAGACGAAGGAAAAAATAATGAAGTCAATTGGAAAGATTTTGATTTAAAAGTTGTGTTTGCTGCGGAAGCTTTCTCCGAGAAATTTCGAGATTACATAGCCAAGAAGACTGGCATCAAAAATATTTATAGGGATACAATGAATATATACGGTAGCGCAGATTTGGGAACTATGGCAGAAGAGACCCCACTATCTATTTTAATTAGAAGGATTGCACTTAAAAATAAAAAACTTTACAAAGATCTCTTCATAGATGCGACCCGACTTCCAACTCTGGCTCAATTTAACCCTGATTTTACAAACTTTGAATCACAGAACAAAAAAATTCTAGTCAGTGGGATGAGCGCATTACCTCTTGTCAGATATGAGATAGGGGACAATGGTGGAGTACATACATTCGATGATATAAAGGCAATTTTTAAGCAAAATGGTTACGATCTCGAGAAAGAAATTCAGAAAGCCGGTATAAGAAAAACCATAACTGAACTTCCATTTGTGTATATCTACGAGAGAACTGATCTTTCCACTAAGTTATATGGTGCAATAATTTATCCTGAATATGTTAAGGCTGGACTAGAGCATCCTGTTTTAGAGGATTACATAACTGGTAAATTTACTCTATTTACTGAACACAACAATGAACAGAACGAGTATTTAGAGCTAAATATAGAATTAAGACCTGGAGTTGAGCAGGATCCGAATATCAAAAAACTTGTCACAAGCGCAGTGTTTGATGCATTAATGGAGAAGAGTACAGAATATCATTATCTATCAGCAACAATTAAAGATCGCATCACCCCCCAAATAGTCTTTTGGCCATATGAACATCCCACTTACTTTAAACCCGGCACTAAACAGAAGTGGGTAAGAAACAAAACAGCCCAGCGCAATTAAGCGCTAGGCCGTTCCCAAGGAATACGACTCGGTAATGCCGCGATGACATCCGGTGTTAGATCTTCTGGCCGGGGCCAGTACATCAGTGTAATTCCCTCGAGTGCTGGTACCACCACGAAGCTCAGCAATCCTTTCGGGAATTCAGGTTGAATATCATGACGTGCACTAGCCTCAATACCTTCTGATCTGAAAATGGCCGCAGCCTTTTCGGCTGCCGCCCAGCGATCAGCGGTCTCTATTGCAATACACGCACAGTGCTGGCCCAGAGCCGAGACCATCATTGGTTCTGGGTGATTGATTATGGTACTAGATTCCACTGGTAGATAGTGTGCCCGTTGTGCCGAGACAGTGTCGCTCCTTAGCACAGGCGTTGGACCCCCAGTTTCGCTGATAACCTTTATCAAGGCATTGCGAAGCGCTAATGTCGGGCAGACGAAGATCGCATTGATTCTGAGCATATTTCCTCACGATTGAAAGGTCAGTTACTTACATAATAATACACCAAATTTGCATATTGTCAATAGATAGATCTCCATTGTTATACAACATCACCTTGCTATACTTTTAATACTTAAATGAGCTTAGAAAAAGCCCTAGAGTCGATTTCAAATGATAAGGTTATTTCGAAACCTATAATTTTTGATCTTTCACATAAATCAGATCAGAACAAGGTTGAAAAATTGTTATCTGAAAAGCGAATCCAACATGTATCTGATGATTTTGAGGAACAACATCTTGAGCTTTTTGGAGTTAAAAACCCATCTCAAGTTTATACTCTCACATATAAAGAGGAATTCAGTAAATACTTCGAAAGTTTAAAAAAAGAAGCTCCTCCTTGGCAACATGGCAAATGGGTTTATTTCCCTTGGAACTCCACACTGGTTCACATCCTCCCGGAAGAAGACTTTTGGCTTGTTCGAACAAATCGCAATAGAAATCTCATAAACTTAGAGGAACAAAAGAATTTTTATAACGCAACAGTTGGCATTGGCGGATTAAGTGTTGGCTCAAACATTGCTTACGCTCTAGTACTTCAGGGCGGGCCAAAAAGGATGAAGCTAGCTGATATGGATAAATTAGCCTTGTCCAATACTAATAGAATACTTTCTGGAGCTGAAAATTTAGGAATTCTTAAGGTTGATATGGCATCTAGGTTAATTTACCAAATAAACCCTTATGCTGAAGTTGAAACTTTTCCAGAGGGTCTTCAAGAAAATAACATTGATAAGTTTTTTGACGGTCTGGACATTATGATCGATGAGTTAGATAGCTTTCCAATAAAATATTTAATTCGCGAACAATGTAAAAAGCATGGAATCGCTCTGCTTCAAGCTGCTGATAATGGTGATAATGGAGTGGTAGATATTGAAAGATATGACATAGATCCAAACACACCTTTCTTTCATGGCCGATTGGGAGAAGTGACTTTAGAAATGTTTAAAAATCTGGACAAATTTGGTATTGGAAAGACTATCACACAACTAGTTGGCCCTGAGAACGTTACTGAAAGAATGCAAGGCTCTTTACTTGAGACGGGAAAAACAATCGTCTCTTGGCCACAATTAGGAGGTGCAGCCCTACTCAATGGAGCCGCTGTAGCGTATGGAGTAAGAAAAGTACTAAATAATCAGCCACTGGAATCGAACAGATCTCTTGTAAATATGGATAGCATGCTCGATCCTACATACCACAACTCAGATCAAGTTTCTAGAAGAGCAGAAATTACAGAAAATTTTAGAAAAATGTTTGGATTATAAAATGGATGAGAATATAAAAAAAATAATTGAGGCTGGAACAAAAGCACCATCTGGAGAGAACGCCCAGCCTTGGAGATTTATTGTGTCTGATAATGAGATTGATGTATATAACTTACCTGATAGAGACAGATCATTGTACAACTGGGAACAGTGCGCCTCATATATGGCTAATGGAGCAGCAATTGAAAATATCACTATAGCCGCTAAACATTTTGGATTTAACCCTGAAGTTAATACTTTTCCTGATACAAACAAAAATCATGTAGCACATATTAAACTTACTCCAGCCTCACCACAAAAAGACTCTCTTTTTCAATATATTAGTATGAGATCAACTAATAGAAAACCTTATAAAACCGACCCTCTGAGTTCTCATGAAATTGATATTCTAAAAGGCATTTTTAATAACAAGGATATAGGTTTTTATATGACGATAGATAGTAATAATAAGAAAACTTTGGGTCATGCTGGGAGTACAAATGAAAGAGTAATGTTCAGTAATAAGCATTTACATAATTTCTTTTTTACCCACTTAAATTGGACAAAAGAAGAAGATGCTAGAAAAAAAATTGGATTTTACATTGAGACTTTAGAACTTCCTTCTCCTGCAAAGATTTTTTTTAAAATAATTAAAAGTTGGCCAGTAATAAATGTTCTAAATAAGATAGGTTTCTACAAAACTGTAGGTAGACAAAATGGTGAGATAAATTCAAAGACAGGAGCCTTTGGTTGTTTGACAATAAAGAGTACCTCACCAGAAACCTTCGTTAATGTTGGTCGAATTTTAGAAAGACTATGGCTTACTTCAACCAAACTTGGATTAAGTCTGCAGCCTTTAACTGGAGTATTGTTTTTTATGTATCAAATCAGAGCAGGAAATACTGAGAAGTTTTCTTCAAAGCAGATTGCAATGATTGAGGAAGCATATGAAAATATAGGTAGGGCATTTAAAATTAAGCCCGAGGAAATTATCACCTTTATGTTCAGGGTTGGACATGCCGATTCTCCCTCCGCCCATTCGAGCAGGTTTAATGTAAACGAAGTAGCAGAAATTAAATGAATTTAGATCCAACTTTAATAAATTTTGATCTTTTAACTGTTGGTATAGCAACAGCGGCAATTGCCCTACTAGGAGTTATTGTCTACCTAAATGATAGGAAAAGTATTACAACTAGAACCTTTTTCGCTTTTTCATTACTAACTGCAATCTGGGGTATTTCAAATTATTTTGAATATCAATTTCGCGCGCCCGATCTTATTCTTTGGTCCTTAAGACTTCATCTTTTTATTTCCTCTTTACATGCTCTGCTTTTTTTTCAACTGGCATATGTTTTTCCTAAACAGGACTTAGAATTTCCACGATGGTATAGATATATAATCGTTCCAACTGTAATTTTGGTTGCACTTTTAACTTTAAGCCCATTAGTATTCCCCAGCGTTATGTATGTTGCTCCTATCGGCCAGGTCACTAACCCAGAAAGGGGACCGGGAATTGCTTTATTTGGAATAGTGGCCTTCGGTCTTCTTTTTGCAGCTGTAACCATGTTATCTATTAAGGCAAGCAGAGCAGTAGGTGTTTTAAAGAAACAGGCAATATTTGTATTCCTTGGTATGTTTTTAACTGCGTGTTTAATTATTTTATTTAATGTCGTTTTACCAGTTACATTTAATAACACCGGATTTATACCTTTTGCAGCTTTATTCTTATTACCATTTATCGGTTTGACCTCTTATTCTATCTATAAATATAAGCTGTTTAACCTAAAACTTGCTGCGGCTACATTCATCGCTTTTCTTGTTACTACCTTTAGTTTTGCAAATATTATCTTTTCGAAATCTACTAGTGCCGTTGCAGTAAACATAACAGCATTTATTGTAATTCTTATTGGAAGTATTGAACTAATTAGATCTCTTATTCATGAAAGACAACAGACTGAACAGTTGCAAATTGCTAATGAGGGACAGACGAATCTTATACATATAATGAATCATCAGATTAAAGGGTACCTTTCAAAGTCTAAAGGTATCTTCAGCGAGCTTCTCAGTGGTGATTATGGTGCTGTTCAATCTGAAGCTAAGCCCATGCTTGAGGAAGGTCTCAAGTCTCTCACAGAGGGTGTGGACTTCGTTCGACAGGTACTTCAGGGATCGAGTGCAGAGAGTGGCATACTGATTTATAACTTCGAAGATATAGACTTTAGAAACGTAGTTGAAGATGTGATTAAGACACAAAGTGAGAATGCTAAGAGTAAAGGACTAGAATTTAAATTTAATGCTGAGGACGATGGATACAAGCTTAGAGGAGATAAACTGCAACTTAAAGAAGTTGTGCGGAACTTGGTCGAAAACTCCATAGCGTATACACCAGAAGGAAGAGTGGAGGTGAGTTTAAACAAGCATAATGGTAAGGCACTCCTCACAATCAAAGATACTGGAGTAGGTATAGATCCAGAGGATGAACCAAGACTCTTTACTAAAGGTGGAAGAGGTAAAGACTCTCTCAAGGTTAATGTGAATAGCACTGGATACGGGCTCTCTTTCGTAAAGGCAGTTATAGAAGCACATAATGGTAAGGTTTGGGCAGAGTCAGAAGGGAAGGGAAAAGGCTCAACTTTCTACTTAGAACTAGCATTAAGCTAGTGTGGATAACCCTTAGGTTCATTTAGTGCTAACATTAATTAGACCTAGAACAAGGGTATTTCTATGTGTGTACAATGTACGATTGTCATACCACGACAATGGGATTTGGTTTGGCTCGCAAGAAAGAAAAGAAAGGTTGGTGCAGGTTTATGGAACGGATGGGGAGGGAAGAGAATTAAGCGAGATAGAACAATTCTCGACACAGCCATACGCGAGTTCAAAGCTGAAACCCAAGGAGCAGTGCTTAGGCGTGACCAGCTCAAGCGAGTTGCTGTAATCAACTTCTTCGAGGCTGGTGAGCGTATCTTCAAGTGTCACGTCTTCTTCGGCTACAAGGATAACCACGGCATGTGGAATGGCGAACTGGCCGAAACAGATGAGATGGGGCCAGGCACTTGGTTCTCGTGGGCGTTTTTGCCATTTGAGGAGATGATGCCAGCAGATAGGGAGTGGATGACACCGCTATTTAGAGGACAGAGAATTAAAGGCGACGTCTACTACACCAAGGGCAAGGCCTCACTCGAAAGGCCATTCGAGTATCAAATTGTGCCGGATGACAAGCCGCTGTAACAAGCGGCTTTTTAATTGGCAGATAGAGTCAATCCTGATACCATAAACCCATATCATGGCTAAGAAGATACTAGTTTCTGGGGTTAAACCGACAGGAAGGCCGCACTTGGGTAACTACTTCGGAGCTCTTAAGCAGTTCGTAGATCTCCAAAATGAATATGACTCTAGAATCTTCGTAGCGAACCTCCACGCTCTTACTTCTGTCACAGACAAGAGCGAGCTTGAGAAGAATACTAAAGATCTAGTTCTCGATTACTTAGGCATCGGTCTAGACCCTAAGAGAGCCACTATTTACCTTCAGTCTGATGTGCCGCATGTCACAGAATTGGCATGGATCTTCGAATGTATAACTACGGTACCTTATCTTGAACGCGCCCATGCCTTTAAGGATGCAGAGACAAAGAACAAAGAGATAAACGCAGGAGTATTTAATTACCCACTTCTTATGTCGGCGGACATACTGGTACATGACGCAGACGTGGTACCAGTAGGGAAGGATCAGAAACAGCACTTAGAGATTTCCAGAGATACTGGAGAGAAGTTTAATAGATTATTCGGCGAGACATTTAAGCTCCCTGAGCCCCTTATTCTGGAAGATGTAGCCACCGTACCTGGCACCGATGGACAGAAGATGAGTAAGAGTTACGGGAACATCATTCCACTCTTCGCCACAGACAAAGAGATAGAAGAATCTGTCATGAGTATCGTCACAGACTCAAGTGCGGGAGTACCGACAAATGTCTACGCCATACACTCACTGATACGAGACAAAGAAAGTTTAGATAAACTCTACGAGGAGAATAGGGGCAAGTACAAAGACCTTAAGGAAGCGCTCATTCAGGATCTTAAATCATTTATCGGCCCAATGCGCGAGAGAAGGAAGGAATGGGAAGAGAGTGGAGATAAGGTACGAGATATTGTGGTAGAAGCAGGACACAAGATGCGCCAGGTAGTGCATAGTAAGATGATGGAAGTAAGAAAGAGGACTGGGCTAATACATCACGAGTAGATGAAAAAAACTTTTAATACTAAGGAAGTTTGTGAGTGCGCCGGCAAGGAGGTAACTGTCCGCGGCTTCGTATATGCACTCCGAATCCAGTCCAAGGTTATATTCTTAATCCTTCGTGATATACATGGCGTTATACAAACTGTGATCTTACCCGAAAGTGGCATGTTCGATAAGGCTAAAGAGATTCATCTCGAGTCAGTAGTCTCAGTGACCGGTCAGGTGAAGGAAGAGAAGAATGCTCCCGGCGGAGTAGAGATACAAGTAAGTAATCTCGAGATCATCTCTGAAGCAGCACCCGAACTTCCTATACCAGTGTTTACTAAGAAGGGTGGAGAGGAGACAGAGGCACCACTACGCTTCGACTACCGATGGCTTGACCTTCGTAAACCTGAGAAGGCTCGCATCTTCAAGGTCTGGACAGAGTTCGAGAAAGGGTGGAGAAAATTCTGGGATGAAAACGGCTTCATACAGCTTTACCCACCTGCATTTATGTCCACTCCTTCAGAGACTGGTGCAGAGGTCTTCTCGGTGGACTATTTCGACCGTAAGGCGTACTTGGCTCAATCACCACAGTTCTACAAGCAGATGGGTATTGCATCCGGCTTTGAAAGAGTTTTTATGGTGAGCCCGGTTTTCCGCGCTGAACCTTCCTTTACTACAAGACACCTGACTGAGTTTACTGGTTGGGATTTCGAAATGGCTTACGTAGAGAGTCATCATGATGTTATGGATATGGAAGAAGGGATGATCATTTCTGGATTCAAGTCTCTACTTGCTGCCTTCCCTGATCTTGATATCACTCTACCTACTCAGCCATTCCCGCGGGTGAAGATTGTAGAAGCCAAGAAAATCTTGAGGGAGAGAGGGATCGAGTCAGGAGAAGAGCATGATTTATCTCCCGAAGAAGAACGAGCAATCTCTGAATATGTAAAAGAGAAATATAATCACGACTTTGTATTTATAACTGATTATCATAAGTCCAAGTCTGCCTTCTACCATATGCGCACAAAGGAAGATCCAGACAGATCCCAACGTGCAGACCTTATATTCCGCGGAGTGGAAGTGACAACTCTCGCAAAGCGTGAGCACAGACCAGAGATACTAGAGAGCCAAGCCCTTGAGAAAGGTATGGACCTTGAACCTCTCAAGGATTACCTAAACTTCTTCCGCTTCGGCTGCCCTCCACACGGTGGTGCAGGCATAGGTCCTGGACGCTTTATTATGAAGATCCTTGACCTACCCAATGTCCGCGAAGCCACATACCTACCTCGAGACGTTAAACGTTTGAACCCATAATGCGTAAAGTAACTGGAGCCATAGTCGCAATAATAGCCCTCACAATCTTATATAGTGTATTTCTCCATGCTACGAAATATCCGTTAAAAGCTGAGTTAAGTACCTCTTCCACATTTTCTGCACCCGTATATCTGGTTAAGGATCTAAAGACTGGAGAAATGTACTTGAATAAAGATGATACTAAGAGAGTTCCCATCGCTTCAATAACGAAACTCATGACAGCAGTGATAGCACTCGAGAATGTGAACCTAGATGACATAACAGTGGTATATCCTGACGATCTTGTAAGTACTTCTAAGACACGCTTTAAGATAGGTGACGATGTAAGATACAGGAATCTCTTGTATCCACTGCTTATGGAATCCTCGAATGAAGCTGCGAATATATTTACTCACTCTGTCGGTTGGACAAATTTTTTAAAACTAATGTATCTAAAAGCACTTTCACTCGGGATGAATAGTACACGCTATGCCGACCCTTCTGGTATATCCCAGGACAACATCTCTACCGCTGAAGATCTCTACACACTTGCTAAATATATTTATGAAAAGCATCCAGAAATATTTAAGATTACAGCAGGTAAGGGAGGGCAGGGAACTTGGCTCGACCTGCATGACTTCAATAACTTTATAGATAACCCATACTTTGTAGGTGGGAAGAATGGACAAACAACTGCAGCTCGCCAGACAATACTCACAGTGTTAGGCCTCCCAAGCGTAGATGGAATCCACCCGGTGGTCTTCATAGCCCTAGGATCAGAAGACAGAATACACGATGAAAAACAGTTAATTGACTATGTTCTAAGCCATAGTTTCCCCCTGGTTGCACAGGCAAGCCTAACTGATCAGACAAGCTTGACAAGATAGGCTATAAGTGCTATACTGACTACAGAAGTTCATTAAGTCAAACCAACTATACAGGAGCTTCAATGTCTCGATCCGTTCTCGGTCTTTGCCTCGTAGCCTTAATGGCCGCGTGCAGCGACGGTGCAACGTCTCCTCGCGCGATCGCCCCGAACTCCGTCTCGATCATTTCGATCTCGATGGACTCGTCCGCCGATCCGAACACGATGCCGTTCTTCGGTGTTGTGTCGAGTCTCAACCTCGAGGAAGTATCCTTCGGTCTTCACTGGGTATCCACAGGAGAGAACAAGTTTTCCACGATACTCGAGCAAGACGGACCCAGGGCCACGATCGGCATGGGCGTCAACGGCGCGAGGTGGATCTACCCAACCAGCCAGGAAAGGACGAGTATCTCGTTTCTCTCTGACTGGCAGCCGATGGATCCGCAGCATCACCGTGGTGTAATGTCCTACGACACTGCCAGGGTTATGTTCAGCGACGGGGGTATGGATAACCGGTCAGGCACAATGCTTCCATTGCGTTCCCATGAACGTCGGGTCCGTACAGGAAGTGTCAGTGTCACCGAGGAGATCCATGTCGAAGACTTGACCCAGCGTTTCGTCTTCCCTGTGGAGCTCTACGAGCTCGGCTGCTCGCGCACCGACAGTCTGACCTTCGCTAGCACCGCTGGCCTGGGTGTAGTCCTCAACATCAGCACTCCCAACAATACACGCAGGGAGATCGTCCACCATGACATGAAAACTGGGCGGATGATCGTCCATTGCGCCGTCTACGAGAGCGTCACCGCGGCCAAATCGGCCCTGGGCGCAGAGATCCTCCGTTCCACGTCTCTCACACGTCGCACTAAGCCTCACCTCGAGGTGAAGAACGGCTGGGCGACGCTGGTTCAGTAGGCTGTACAGTACAGGTTTGACTATGGCCCCAACGCAAGTTGGGGCCTTTCTCATATATTTCGTACTGATGAAATAAATCGTTATTTTAAGCCTCAACTAGACAAAGTCATATGGTTGACGTCAAGGTTAAGCCAAGCCTATAATATGTGGTGTACAACTGAATAGAGAGCCACTGAAAGGGGCACCGTAGACGAGATACCACGGAAACGCGGTTTTTTTGCGCCCAAACTTTCTCGTGAGCTTAGATTGGGGATTTAGACGAATGTGCGACCAGGCCAAGTTCGTAAGAAGTTCGCACATTCGTTAGTGTCCTAATCCAAAATTATGTTAGCAACAAAAATTAATGCAGCTTTTAAGCTCATTGTGTCCGGTACCATACTGGGCACCTCTCTACTCGCCCCAGCACTACCTGTAAGTCCCGTTACTACTCCTCTTACAGATGTTACAAACTCTGTAGTTAAGGCAGAAGTAGCCATAGTCGACTCATTCTTCGGTAATGTCTCAGTAGATGTGAGCGACGCAATCATAGGCAAGCAAATGGACTTCGTGAGTACTCGTCCAGCATATGCAGCTTCTCTAGATGTGATCGAGCGTCATGCCGATACCATTAAGGCTGTCGCTGCCAAGAAGGGTGTACCAGAAGACGTGGCCATAGGTGTGGCTTTCCTCGAGAATGGTGGATCTGAGACGGCCAAGTCTAGTGCAGGAGCACTTGGTGTCTACCAGCTCATGCCAGGTACTGCTCGTAACCTTGGTCTAACTGTGAATAAAAAGCAGGATGATCGCAAGGACCCAGAGAAAAGTATCACGGCCGGTATTACATACCTTGCCGAGAACTACGAACGCTTCGGCGACTGGGGTCTTGCCACATGGGCATACCATGCCGGTGAGGGTAACGTTACAAAGGCGCTTCAGATTTACGCCAAGGCAAATGACGGAATCACACTTCCTGGTGTCTCCGACTCAGCTACACTTAGAGCATATGTGGAATCACACAATGTGACTATTCACAAACTGCTCTCTGATGCATCTGTAGAGAAGTTCACCAAACGTCTTCATGACGACTCTGCTGGCTACCCGTACAAGGTCGTAGCCACTGCAACTCTCTTCAGACAGGCAGGATCCTAACGGATGACTGGCCTGACAAAAATCGCTCCGCAAGGGGCGGTTTTTGTTGTAACCATTTATTGGAATTGGGGGCTAGAAATGATAAGGTTTAAGAAATGGAGGCGTTTAAATACTCGGTCAAAACGGCTGTCTTCGAAGGTCCTCTGGACCTTCTTCTTGACCTTATAGAGAAAAGGAAGCTCTTCGTCTCAGACGTCTCACTCTCCCAAGTGACAGATGACTTCATAGCGTACCTCGAGAGTCACGAAGAGTTTCCCATAAGTGAGAGCGCAGAGTTTATCGTAGTGGCTTCAACTCTCATGCTCTTGAAGTCCCGTTCATTACTTCCGAATCTCGAACTTACAGATGAAGAAGAGGGGAGTATCGAGGACCTTGAACATCGACTTAAGATCTATGCTCGAGTAAAAGAACTTTCACAAGAAATACGAAAGATATTCGGCAAACAAATCATTTTCGAAAAGTTGCCATCCAAGAAAGAAGTTATTGTTTTCTCTCCAGATAAGAAAACAACTGTATCAGATCTTTCCGAAGCTTTACTTGCACTCATAGAAGCCTTGCCAAAGAAAGAAGTACTTCCTAAAGCAATAGTGAGGAAAATGATAACTCTAGAAGAAACTATAGAGAAACTTTCAGAAAGAATTGCACGCGGAATAAAGATGAGCTTCAATGACTTTGCATCTAAGCACCTGGGTGCTACAGGTAAGCTTACACAGGAAAAGAAAGTGGCAGTTATTGTGGGCTTCCTTGCCATGCTAGAGTTGGTGAAGCGCGGAGCCATAAAAGTCACTCAAGAAGGCAAGAATATTGAAATGGAAACAGAAACTGTAGGTATTCCTAATTACGCATAACTCATGTCCATTACTCTCGAGCAGAAAATAGAAGCCATACTTCTTTTCAAAAACGAGCCTATCTCACTTACAGCTCTCTCTAAGATACTTGGAGTACCACGCGAAAATATAGATTCCGCTATTTCCAAATTACAAAGAAGTCATGAGGGTCGTGGCATAGTCATCGTGTCAAATGGTGAAGAAATAAGCTTCGGTACTCACCCAAATCTAAGCTCGTTAATTGAAGAAATTCAGAAGGAAGAACTCTCTCGTGACATTGGTAGGGCAGGGCTCGAGACACTCTCTATCATTCTTTATAAGGGTCCGATTTCTAGAAGAGAAATTGATTATATCCGAGGAGTAAATTCAAACTTTATTCTGCGTAACTTACTCATAAGAGGACTTATAGAGAGAGTGGACTCCACAACAGGGGAGAGAAGTTTTAGTTATAAAGCCACGACGGAACTCTTGCGCTTCTTAGGCATAACTAAGATAGAAGAGCTTCCGGAATTTAAAACTGCATTCGAAAAATTAAATACTTTCGCCAAAACAGAAGGCAAAGAGCAAGATGAATAATCCATTTCTGACAAGCGAAGGTGAGGTTAAGTTTTTTGGCGTCTTAGGTGTGATCCTTATCGGACTCTTGGCACTATCCTTCGTCCTGAGCCACAGAGTTAAGCGTCAAGCAGTGTCTGTGCCCACTCAAGTGGTCTCCGCCTTCGATCACATAACCCTAGAGGCCAAGGCAGCCTATGTATATGATGTGCGTACTGGTAACACTCTCTTCGCTAAGGAAGAAAACGAGAGACTACCACTTGCCTCTATCACTAAGGTGATGACAGCACTGGTGGCGCGTGACTTGGCCCCAAGTGGGACCACTGTGACCATAACCCAAGATGCAATACTTGCTGACGGAGACTCAGGTCTCCACGTGGGGGAAAGATGGACACTTAAGGACTTACTCGACTTCTCACTTACATCTTCTTCAAACGACGGCATGAGAGCTGTAGCATTGACTCTGGGATCTCTCGATAATCCTACCTCGGAGCCCGAAGCAGCCCGCCAGGAATTCATTAGGCTTATGAATAAGAAAGCCGAGGAGTTAAACCTTGATAACACATATTATTTTAACGAAACTGGGCTCGACGAATCTTTCCATCGCAGCGGAGCTTACGGCACAGCCAGAGACATGTCAGTACTCTTTGCATATGTGCTTAGGACTCACCCTGATTTGTTCGAGGCTACAAGACTGCCTTATATCACCACTCCTACGCTAGACCATACAGTCCATACGGCTAAGAATACTGATGTGATAGTAAATGAGATCCCAGGTCTTCGGGCCTCGAAGACTGGTTCTACAGATCTGGCTGGAGGTAACCTAGTAATTGCCTTCGATCCAGAAATAGGCCGGCCAATCGTTATATCAGTTTTAGGTTCTACCGATGAAGCTCGCTTCCAAGATGTACAGAAGCTTGTGAAAGCTGCCCTAGAAACTATCCAGAGTAGTTCTATATCAACAACTACTCAAGTCCAAAACTAGTATACTCATATGGTGATCATCGCTGATGTAGTTAAAGTTTTCATCCCCACCATCATTGCTTTCGCATTGGGAGTAGGTATTACCCCAGTACTTACTAACTTCCTATATAAACGTGAGATGTGGAAGAAGAAGGCAGGGAAGGATGTCGGCCTGGGCGGCGGTGGAACACCAATATTTAACGAGCTTCATAAATATAAAGAAGTTGGTACTCCTCGAATGGGAGGTATAGTGGTCTGGCTCTCCGTAGCTGTCACGGTAGTAGTAGGATCCCTGGTAGCAAGATACTTTCCCGGAGATGTCACATCTAAGCTTGACCTTCTGAGCCGTAATCAAACCTGGATTCCCCTCTTTACTCTTGTGGCTGGTGGCCTAGTAGGACTTATCGATGATTATCTAGAGGCTCGCGGTAGTCGAGACTATGCAGCCGGGGGACTCTCACTAGTGAAGCGTCTTCTCATAGTCACTTTCATCGCCCTTATATGTGCATGGTGGTTCTATACAAAGCTTGAAGTAAGAACTCTTGGATTGTTAACGTTTAGTGGTGGAGAGCTTTACTTGGGTTGGGCTTTTGTACCATTCTTTATATTTGTAACCTTGGCACTTTACTCAGGTGGAGTGATAGATGGCATAGATGGACTGGCTGGTGGAATATTTGCCACAATGTTCGCAGCATACGCTGGCATCGCCTTCTATCAGAATCAGATAAACTTGGCCGCATTCTGTGCAGTAGTAGTGGGAGGACTCTTGGCATTTTTGTGGTTTAATATTCCACCGGCGCGTTATTACATGTCTGAGACCGGCACTATGGGACTGACTATTACACTTGCCGTTGTGGCCTTCATGACAGACGCACTTGGACACGGTCATGGCATCATGGTCTTACCTGTAATTGCTCTCCCGCTTCTGGTCACTACACTTTCTAACATTATCCAAGTGACCTCGAAAAAAACTCGTAAGGGGAAAAAGGTTTTCCTTGTCGCTCCCATACACCACCATTTCGAAGCTCTAGGTTGGCCACCATACAAGGTGACGATGCGGTATTGGATCATTGGAGTGATCTTCGCTCTTTTAGGACTCGTATTGGGGATAATCTAAGCGTGTATAATTGTGTTTATGGCTTCTAAACTCAAAGTAGATAAGCAGTTTCTCCTGTCTGTAATAATTCTAATAGTGGCAGGACTGCTTATATTTAGTTCTGCTTCACTTGGATTACTTGCCAAGGACAGCACACAGTATTCCTCAGTGGCATTTTCACAAACCGTTCTTGGATTCTGTCTTGGCTCTCTTGCCATGTATCTCGTAGCTAAACGAGATTATAAAAATTTAAGGAAATATGCCCTGTCGTTTCTTATCATTGCGGTTATTTTAAATGTCTTAGTAGTTATTCCTGGACTTGGGTTTGAACATGGGGGAGCTAGAAGATGGTTCGTCGTCTTCGGAATTTCATTTCAACCCAGTGAAGTTCTTAAACTTGCCTTCGTGGTATATCTTTCTGCTTGGGCCGCTGCCAAGAAAGAAAAGATGAAAAATTTTAAAGAAGGTTTCGTGCCCTTGGTCGGACTCTTTACACTTGCGGCGGTACTTCTACTAGCTCAGCCAGACACGGACAACTTTCTCATGATTATATTCGCAGGACTGGCTATTTATCTGAGTGGAGGGGGCAGGTGGAGATACGTGGTACTACTTACAATTGTGGGTGTACTTGGAATAACGGCCTTAGCCTTGTCGCGCCCATATGTAATGCAGAGGATAAATACCTTCTTCCATCCTGAAGCAAATGGCCAAGGATCAAGTTACCAGATTCAGCAATCACTTATAGCCATAGGATCTGGAGGAGTCTTCGGTAGAGGGTTCGGACAAAGCGTTCAGAAATTTAATTTTCTACCAGAGCCTATCGGAGACTCAATCTTTGCTGTTGAAGCAGAAGAATTCGGATTCGTGGGGGCTAGCCTTCTCATTCTCCTATATGTATTCTTCGCCGTAAGAGGACTTAAAATAGCTTCAGAAACCTCAGACACCTTCGGTAGACTGCTCACTGTAGGGATTGTTATAATGATAGTTGCCCAGGCGTTTGTAAATATTGGAGCCATGCTTGGTGTCTTACCCCTCTCGGGTATTACACTTCCTTTCGTTAGCCATGGCGGCACCTCGCTCTTCATAACCTTGGTCGAGGTGGGCATCATCCTCTCAATTTCTAAATCACGAGCAATTAAATGAGAATTTTATTTAGCGGAGGCGGTACAGGTGGACACTTCTATCCAATCATTGCTGTGGCAGAAGCTGTGGACCAGGTGGTTAAAGATAAGCATCTCTTACCTCCAGAACTCTACTACATGGCACCCACACCGTACGATGAGGGTGTGCTCTTCGAGCATAATATTCAGTACAAGAAGATCCGGGCCGGGAAAATAAGAAGATATTTCTCACTTTTAAATTTCTTCGATCTCTTTAAGACGGCTTGGGGAATACTAGTTTCAATTTTTACCGTCTTCCGACTTTATCCCGATGTGGTTTTTTCTAAGGGAGGATATGCTAGCTTTCCAGTACTTATGGCAGCCAGGCTTCTGTTTATTCCTGTGGTTATACACGAGTCTGATACTGTACCAGGGAGAGTAAGTCTCTGGGCAGGGAAGTTCGCGCGGCGTATTGCTGTTTCTTGGCCAGAAGCTGCACAATTTTTCCCGGAAGGAAAAGTGGCTTTGACCGGTAATCCTGTACGTAAAGATATTGTCATGGCTGTCTCAAGCGGAGCAAGAGAATATCTGGAACTTGAGGAGGACACACCCATTGTCTTAGTACTTGGTGGGTCACAAGGAGCAGTGACCATAAATGATGCGATCATCGAGGCTCTACCAGAATTTGTGAAGGATGTACAAATAATTCATCAGACTGGAGCGAAGAATTTCGATGAAGTTAAACGTACTGCAGACGCAGTCTTAACTGGTACCCAATATAAAAAACGCTATAAACCCTACCCGTATCTCAATCCCTTAGCATTACGCATGGGAGCCGGTGCTGCAGCCGTGGTAGTATCACGTGCTGGCTCGACCATATTTGAAATTGCTTCCTGGCAGATACCAGCGATACTTATACCCATTCCTGAACCGGTCTCGCACGACCAGACCAAGAATGCATTCGCCGCAGCTCGAGCTGGAGCAGCAGAAGTAATAGAAGAGAAAAATCTAACTCCACATATATTATTAAGTGAGATAAAAAGAATCATTGATCACCCTGAGATAGGGGAGAGAATGAAAGAAGGACAGAGAGCACTCCAGAAGCCTGATGCGGCCAAGCTGGTCGCAGAAGAGATAGTAAAGATCGCTCTCCAACACGAGATAAAAGAATGACAGAAAAATCCAATCATAAAATTGTAGTCCGCATGGCTCCCTCTCCTACTGGGAACCTGCACATTGGCACGGCTCGTGCCACACTCTTTAACTATCTCTTCGCCAAGAAGAATGGTGGCAAATTTATCTTGCGTATTGAGGATACTGATAAAGAAAGATCGAAGAAAGAATTCGAGGATAATATTTTATCAGGACTTGAATGGCTTGGTCTTACATTTGATGAATTCTTCCGCCAATCTGAAAGAACAGAGATTTATGTAAATTATGTGAAGAAGATGATAGAAGAGGGAAGTGCATATATCTCTAAAGAAGAGCCGAAGGAAGAGGGTCAGCGCAGTGAGGTAGTTAGGTTCAAAAATCCCAACAAGAAAATTGTATTCAACGATCTCATCCGAGGTGAAGTCTCTTTCGACACTACAGAGCTCGGTGACTTCGTCATAGCTAAGTCTCCCGAGGAGCCTTTATACCACTTGGCAGTTGTAGTGGATGACTTAGAGATGGGCGTTACTCATGTACTAAGAGGGGAGGACCATATCTCGAATACTCCTCGCCAAATTCTTATCCAAGAAGCCATTGAAGCTCCTCGGCCAGTCTATGCACACTTACCACTTATTCTTGACTCAGAGAGAAAAAAACTTTCTAAAAGAAAGCATGGTGAAGTAGTCTGGGTAGATACCTATAAGAAAGAAGGGTACTTGCCGGAAGCACTTCTTAACTACTTCGCACTTCTTGGTTGGAATCCAGGAACAGATGAAGAGATATTTAGCCTTGAAAAACTTGTTAAAGCTTTTGATATTTCAAAGGTACATAAGGGCGGAGCAATCTTCGATGTGAAGAAACTCCGCTGGGTGAATAAAGAACATCTGAAGTTAAATAAAGAAAAAATAGAAGAGGAGATAAAAAATAAATTGAAAGATAAATTCAGGAGAGACATTCATCCGAAGCTTGTGGAAGTAGTTTTCGAGCGTATTGAGGTTATTTCTGATATAGACAAACTTACTGACTCAGGCGAACTAGATTATTTCTTTAACACACCAGAGGTCGATACTCTTAAACTGGCTTGGAAAAACTCTACTACGGATGAAGCCAAGAGAAATTTAAATGATATCTTACCCATTCTTGATAATTTTGATGCTATAAAGAAACTTGCTGAGGAAAGAGGGCAGGGCGATGTCCTTTGGCCGCTACGCTTTGCACTGTCTGGCCGTGAGAGGTCTCCAGATCCATTCACGCTGATTGAGATCCTGGGACATGAAGAGTCTCAGAGAAGGATTAAGAATGTGACATGAAAAAATTACTAGCAATATTAGTAACTCTAATAAGCCTGACTCTGTTCTCCCTAGCTGGGAGAACTTTCGCAGATACTGTCTCTGATCTACAGACCAAAATTCAGAATGCACAAGTAGAGCGTAAAGCACTCCAGGAAGAACAGAAAAGACTACAAGCTGAAATAGATACTGCTGCCAAGTCGGGTGCAAGCCTCCAGACCACCATTAAGTCTCTTGAAGCTGCCAAGAATAAAATAAGTAATGATCTTAAAATCACACAGACGAACATAAACGAAACCAATTTTAAAATTCAAGAATTAACATCAAACATCGATACGAAGCAGAAACAAATCAGTATTCATCTTGAAGCTATATCTCAAGGCCTTAAGAGACTATCAGATTATGAGAGATCCAACCTCCTTTCAGATATGTTGGTGCAATCTGACCTCTCTACTTTATGGGAAGACAAGGATAGTCTAATAAGTATCCAAGGTACACTCGATACCGAGATCCATGCACTCCAAGACGCACAGAAAGAACTTGGTCAAGAAAAAGAGGACAAGGAAACCAAGAAGGCCGAACTAGGTAGTCTAAAGACTCTACTCTCTGGCCAGAAGACCGCTGTGGAAGATACTCAGACTAGTAAGACGAAACTTCTGATCCAGACTAAGAGTGAGGAGATTTCGTATCGTAAACTTCTTTTAGATAACCAAGCTAGAGAAAAGCAGTTCGAAGACCTGCTCTTCCAATATGAGTCACAACTGAAGGTGGCCCTTGATCCTTCTAGCTTTCCTTCGGCCAAACATAGTGTTTTAAATTGGCCAATTCAAACAGTAAAAATTACCCAGCAATTCGGGAAAACTTCTTCTTCCGGAAGACTCTATGCATCTGGGACACACAATGGCGTAGACTTCGGCACACCTGTAGGTAGTATTGTCGCCACGGTTGCAAGCGGAGTAGTGAAGGGCCAAGGTAACACTGATACCCAGCCAGGATGTTACTCATATGGCAGATGGATACTTATAGAGCATGACAATGGTCTCTCCTCCATATATGGACACCTTGGAGCCTCTACTGTGGCTACAGGACAGAAAGTGGCTCAGGGAGACATCATAGGTTACTCCGGCGGAGCTCCGGGTGCCTTCGGATCGGGATACTCAACTGGGCCACACTTACACTTGGGCCTTTACGCCACTCAGGCTGTGGAGATACAGACTTACTCGAGTTCAATAAACTGTAAGAACGTGGCCATACCTCTTGCCCATCCACAAGGCTACTTAGACCCGCTTGCATATCTGCCCTCGCTCTAATAGGATTCTCATATGTACTCTGACATGGGTTCCCGCAGGAAATATCAAGAGAGGGGGTTTATCGGCCTCGTTATGGTTCTCATAGTCTCATTAGTACTTCTGAAGTACATTACAGGACTTTCTATAATGAGCCTCTGGGCACATGGCATGGAAACAGCACACTCAGTCTGGGATCATATACATCCACCTCTTCTTAATCTGTGGAGTAGGGTAACTCATATATATGACTGGGCCACTTCTACCACTTCGTTCAAAGAAAGTAATAGTAATTGATGAAAAAAGTTTTATTTCTTATACTGCTTCCGTTATACGGAACAATGATAGTTTTCTTAAACCTCACACTCAAGTGGTGGGAGGGTCTTGTAGAATAATCTGCTAATATAATAATATGAGTTTTTGGCAAAGGTTTGTAAGGAGCGAGGTCCAGCTATGGATCGTTTTTGTTGTCTTCTTAGGTATCGCCACTGGCCTATACTTCTGGAACAGAGCACACCCTCTTATAAGCTACGACTACAACCTCTCTATCACTACTCCAGAAGGTAAGAAAGAACCTCTCCAGTACGGGTCATGGCCCTCACTCTCGAACCCAGACTTCTACGCCAGTGTCCGCAGCTCACTTGTGGAGAACAAGGTTGATTTCATTGAGGCCAACCTCTCTACTATGAGACTTAAATATTACGTGAAAGGAGAAGTGGTGAAGGATGTAACGATCTTGACCAAGGGTAAGAAGGGCTCCTGGTGGGAGACTCCAGCCGGTCTCTATAAAGTGAATGACAAATTCCGTAAGCACCTTTCTTCATTTAGTCCTGTATACACAGACTGGAACTTACCCTTCCAAGGCAACTTCTTTATACACGGCTGGCCAGTTTGGGCTGAATCGGGCGAGCCTGTGACAAGCACATACTCCGGTGGATGTATAAGACTTTCTGACGCCGACGCCCAGGCTGTATATCAACTCGTAAGTGTTGGCACTCCAGTACTTGTATATGAGGATTCAAGTACTGATATCGAGCATGATTATGAAGCCAATATCCCTGTCCTTTCTTCAGGCTCGTACTTGGCGGCAGATCTTTGGAACAATTTCGTATTCTTAAAGAAAGAAACCCTCAACACCTCTGACTTTACACCTTTCTCTCCACTTCTTACTGCACTTGTGGCTACAGACTACATGGACATAGAGAGAAATATTTATTCTCAAGGTAAGACATATACTCTATATGATCTTCTCTTCCCATTACTTTTGAAATCTTCTTCATCTACCGCTCGTGACATCCTGGCTCCACTTGGTACTACTCGTGCTCAGTCACTTATGGCAGATAAGATAAAGTCCATAGGCATGAGTACTACGAAGGGAGGTCTCACTACTGTAGAAGATATCTTCCATCTTGCCAGTTATCTCTATAACTACCGTAGCTTCATCCTCGACTTTACTAATAAGAAGATAAATACCGCAGTCTACGGATCTTCTCCATTCTCTTCTATCCCTAACTCAAACCCTCTCAAGGATTATCCTTCGTATAAGGGCGGTATATTAGGAAAGAATTCTGACGGCACCGAGTCTGGAGTGGCAATCTTCGAGATCCCATTTAATTCTCAGATCCGTCCCATAGCCATAGTGGTAACAGATTCTAATAACGCTGTACTGGATATTACCTCCATCCTGGATTACCTAGAAAAGTCATATAAATAGACCAAAATTATGTGGATAGTTAGGTCTTATAGTAGGGTATAATGTCTGAAGTGAAGAAATTTGCCATATTAGCGTCAGTTGGGCTACTCACTTACTTCGCATTTATTTTTGGTATTCCTAGGGCACTGGCGGCTATAGCGTACGTAAACACATCTTCTTTTTATATTGATGTAGCTAACACTGTTTTCAATTTCCCAGCTCTAAGTGTCACCACTGGAAATACTCTTGTGGTGTATGTTCGAAATGGAACAGACAATACTACTCCTACTATCACCGATACTGCAGGTAATACCTTTACCGAGGTTACTGGAGCTGTAGCCACTCGAGCTGTAGATGACCAATCTAGAATGTGGGTGGCTACGAATGTAACCGGGAACGCTGCCGACGTGGTACACGTAACGTTTGGCGGTACAGTTAACTTTATAGGTGGACAAGTTAGACAATACTCGGGTGTAGTTTCATCCTCTCCTTCAGATGCAGCTTTCGGCACTAGTGGAGGTCCGGCAAATACAGGCACTTCACCGAGCTTTACTACTACTCAGGCTGATGAAGTAGTAGTGGCATGCGTTACAACTGTGACACCTACTGAAAATTATTCTGTAGGAACTATAGGAGGAGTTGCAGCTACTAATCTTGCCCAATTTCCTGGAGCAGATTCAGGTGCTTTAGCATGTGAAGACAGAATTGTAAGTTCTATACAAACGAACCAGACCGCCACTATAAACTGGGACTCCGCTCCAGCATCTTGGTATATGAGCGGACTGTCTTTAATGGCCGCATCAGACGTCGTCCCACTTAAACCAAGACTTCTTTTCTTAAGAGGTATTCTAAAGCTTCTTAGTGGCACTTTCATTTTGAGATAATTGACCCCAGTGTGCGGATGTGAAATGATAAATACGGACCCCTACAGGAGGGTACGATGCTCCACCGTGAACATCAGGATCTCTCCGGCAAGTGGGTGCAGGTTTTAAAATGCGGTAGCCGGTTGCATGAACTTCAGAACGAGCTATGCGTCTGCGCCCTGTTACAGAACATCGTGTTTGTGAGTGAGAAGGTTCCAGGCACTGATCAGAACACTCCCTTGTTTAAGTTTTATACACATGACGGAGCCTACGGAATCATTTCTCCAAACGAAGTGCGGGTTATACAAGTCTGTTGAGGTCTTCGGACCTCTTTTTGTTATCCACATAATTCCTAAACATTAGAACGTTCGTTCTATAGAGTAGTATAATAGGGGAATGGATAGAAGAAGTAAGCTTTGGAGTTTCTATAAGTCTAAGAAGCGCATGCCCACATTCTCTGAGATGGAGAAACTCTTGGGCTATAAGTCCAAGGCGGCTGTAAGTTACTTCGTAAATAAACTCGTGAAGGACGGAACGATAAGGAAAGACACAAGGGGCAAGCTCGTGCCGAAGACTCTGGGAGAGGTGAAGGTACTTGGGGTAGTTGAGGCTGGCTTCCCGACCTCAGCCTCAGAGGAACTTGTAGACACTATGAGCCTGGATGAATACCTGGTGGATAACAAAGAGGCTACGTACTTACTTAAGGTGAAGGGAGACTCCATGAAGGATGCCGGTATCATGCCCGGTGACCTAGTACTCGTAGAGCGAGGTAAAACACCTAAATCCGGTGACATAGTGGTGGCAGAGGTAGATGGTGAGTACACACTCAAATACTATCGTACTCGAGGTAAGCGTCACTACCTAGAAGCTGCCAATGATAAGTACAAGGACATCTACCCCTCCGAAACTCTCACCATCCCAGCAGTAGTAAAAGCAGTCCTAAGAAAGTACTAATATGGCCATACTGCATATAGATGGAGATGGGTTCTTCGCCTCATGTGAGATATCACTTAATCCGAAGCTCAAGGGTAAGCCTGTAGTTACTGGCCAAGAGCGCGGTATAGCCACTGCCATGAGTCCTGAGGCCAAGGCACTCGGCATACACAGAGGCATGCCGATATTTGAAATAAAGAAACTTTTCCCGACCGCGGTCATTGTGAATTCCAATTATCATACGTACGGAATGTTCGCTACTAGAATGTACGACATTGTACGACGCTTCACCGAGAGGGTAGAGGAGTATTCTATAGACGAGTGCTTCGCCATCCTTGAAGACAAGGACAGGGAACATACTGCTAGACTTATAAAGACTACTCTAGGTCGTGAACTTGGTATGACATTTAGTGTGGGTGTCGCTCCCACGAAGGTCCTGGCCAAGGTGGCGTCGAAGTGGAATAAACCCGACGGTTTCACTATTCTTGACAACTCATCAATTCATGACTTTCTTAAAAATCTCGCAGTAGGGAAGGTGTGGGGCATTGGACCCCAGACTAGTCATCATCTACACTCACTTGGAGTTGTGACAGCTCTCGACTTCATAGAAAGACCAGAGAGATGGATACGGGAGAACCTCTCAAGTCCCATGCTAGAGACTTGGTACGAGCTCAAAGGCACTCCAGTCTATAAAGTTCATGAGTCAGATGATATACAGAAAAGTATTCAGAAGACGCGTACCTTCCCACACACCTCAGAGAAGAAAATTATTCTCTCTGAACTCTCTCACAATGTAGAGGGTGCTTGTATACATGCACGTAGAGACAAGTTAGAGACGAAAAGAATTTATTATTTCTTAAAGACTCAAGAGTTCCGTTATAAACGATGTGAGATACCACTAGATGTGCCGACGAACGATCCTATGACCATTTTGAGCCTCGTTCAGTCGACCTTCGATACTTTATATAAGTCTGGAGTTGAATACAGGGCTACTGGAGTGACTTTAAGTGAGCTCAGGCCGACGAGCTTAAACCAGACAGATTTATTCGGAGAAGTTGTGAAAAATTTAAAATTGAAAAAAATATTTGATGTAGTAGATAAAATAGATAGGAAGTTTGGAACAGGAACTGTATCTCTAGCGTCTAGCCTAACTTCAGTAGGGAGAAGACATTTGCATCCAACCCGCCGTTTAAATTTACCCTTTATGGGGGAAGTGGTTTGAGGCCTCAGTGTCGCAAAAGAATGATTGTGCGACGTTCTAATAAGCTTGAGGACCCTCTCCCCTATATATTGACAAGCCCTGCCTAAAAGAGGAAAATCTGTACCAGATAGGTCTGATGGATCAGACATACTGTACTCAGTGCGGATGTTGCGGTCCGTCAGAAGTACCAGCCGCACTTGCTTAGAGAATAGTCCTGTTGGGGATAGCCTATGCTTTAGGCAAGTTGATCCGTCAGACCGCCAATAACATTACGTGCACCCCTACCCCGCTGCGACTATGTCGCGGCGTTTTTTATTTAAACTTATATTAAATTTATAACTGCAGATAACAAAAGCCCGCCTTGCGGGGCGGACTTTCGTCTTGGTATTAGGCCTTAGCGATTTCAGATTCAGTCACTTTCGCCCAACAAGGGGACGAAGAGATCCAGGGCTGTGCACCATGCTTCTCGTATAGGTAGCGAGCGTATGCTACGTTACCTTCGATAGTATAGATGTCTAACCCCATCCTCTCCGCGATGGCCTTGTGATACAGTTCGTTGATCTGCATCACTCCGACATCGTAGTGGTTCTGTTCACCTCTGAGTATCGTACCGTCCTTTTCATACTGGCGGTTATGAGACTCACAACTTGCAATCTTTGCAAGAAGAGGAATGTCTGCGAAATAGTGATTTACGAATTTCTTGACGTTTCCAGGATCTGTAATCGGTTGGTAGTTTTCTGATTTAACTTCTACTGGCACGGGAGCTTGAGTGCTCTGTGTCTCTACCTTTGAATCCGCCTTGACCGCGCTCGTTACGAGAGCAGATGGGGCGATGGTCTGGGTAGACAGTGAAAGGATAAGACCAATCGATGCTAGCTGTAAAATAACAGTGGGATAAACTTCTAACTTTAGAGTGGCAGTTACCGTAAGGTCACTCTCTAAGAAACAAAGTCAGCCCTTTAGCTGACTTTTATATACTATCACCTTTCGGGACAAAAGTCAAGCATAAACAGCATATTTATGGTATAAATATGGCTTAACAGGGCCTTATCTTAAGGCTACCATAGTACAACATTTTTAGAGCTTTTGGCCAAAGAGGCTTCCCTATGGCCTAGTATAAGACCGTTTAGGTCAACCATTCGTTACCACCGCCATAGCCTTTACCTCGACTTAGGGTTTACAGTTAGCAGCTAACGTGTAGCCGGCCTTTTCTGCTTCTAAAGTGGTGGAAAAGAAGATTTTATTTTTCTCTGAGACGGGACTCTTACAATTGGAATAATAGTATCTAGTACCCTTACTCGATGCATATACAGATCCAAGCCTACTAGGGACCGAAGCGGTTACCGAGGCAGACTGGGTAGCAGACACACCTTGGGAATCATTTATAGGTTCATACTCTATCTTCACTGGAGGCTTAGTACCCGAGCTTGAGAGCCTACCCAGCCCGAAGGAAAGTGTGGCTAGAAGGATTATGACTAGGGCCAGAAAGTAGCGTTTAATAGCAGGGCGGCGCACCACTTCCCCACTATTGTCAAACTCATAGGTGTCAGGTATACTCACCAGATCCATTTTAAACCATGGCAACTAAAAAATCAGGCGGAACAACTAAAAACGGCCGAGACAGTAATCCTAAATATCTCGGCATTAAGCTTACCCCAGGCTCTACAGCCAAGGTGGGTTCTATACTGGTGCGCCAGAGAGGTACTAATGTCCTCCCAGGTGCGAACGTAGGTATGGGTAAGGATCATACTATATTTGCCCTTAAGGACGGCGTTGTTACCCTCACATACAAGCGTAAAGTTCACTTCGACAACTCCCTCATGAAGAAGAAAGTTATCGGGGTGAAGTAACTCGACAAAGTGCTTAAAATTTGGTAAGGTGTAGCCCGACTTGTACATTTTGCGCATTGAGTCCCACTATAACAAGAAGGTGACACATGACGGATCCGGGTCCGATCACAGCCTCAATGGCTGCCGTCACAGCAGAGGAGGCTGCACCCTATATTACTAGGGAACTCCAGAGGTGTTCACGAGAGAGGCTCCAACGACTGTTTATTTACCTTCAAGAAGGTTCTGTGGACAGTCGCTTTCAATCCACTTCTTTTCATGGAATTCTCGAGCTGGTAGAGGACGACTCGGAAACCACCCTGATCATTAAGAGATTCTGTGCTCCGATCATTCGAGGAGTCACCATTCTCCACAACAATGCTGAGATCGCCCGCCTGACCGAGTGGGTCGGTGAAGCCTTGGTCCAGAATAGTTTGGCGATTATCTCTGAATCGATGCCAGAAGAGGATGAAGGCTTAGCACTAGGAGTCTGAGCCGCACCCGCCGACACGCAAGTGTTAGCGGTTTTTATTTTGATTCGACTATGAGCTTAAAATGGGTCTCTTTACCGTCAATCTTTATAGGTATGGTGAATGTTCCTAGATCTCTTATAGGATTCTCTAATACGATGAACTCTTCAGGGATATTTATATTCTCCTTCTTTAAAAGTTCGGCAATTTTATCTCGTGAGAGCGCACGGAACAAGTGATTCTTCTCATTAGCTTTTTCAACTATCTTTATCTCTTTACCAGTGAGCTTATAAACCTCTTCATGAAGCTTCTTCACCAGGGCTTCCTCATGTCTGGATTCATTTTCTTTAAGACTCTTAATCTGTCCGGCAACGGCACCTGTAGCAGGCACGGCAAGCTTCTTCGGCAGGAGTGAGTTTATAGCATAACCATCAGAGACTTGTTTCTCCTCATACTTTTTCCCAACTCCTTTAATATCTCTAAGTAGAATGATTTTCATTCAAGTTACATACTATTTACAACCTGCTTAGCTTTGTCGAGTTGGGTATCTTTACCCTTGGCAATGTCAGTGGGAGAACTAGTGGCTATGACGTCGGGGGTAATGCCGGTGGCGGATATAGAGACACCATTCGGAGTGAGCCAGCGAGCTACAGTGACCTTAAGTGAAGTATCAGGAGTCACATCCACAAGTTCCTGGACAGAACCCTTACCGAAGGTCTTGTCCCCCACTAGCTTGGCCTTGCCGTATTCTTTGAGCGCTCCAGCTAAGATTTCTGATGCAGAGGCAGAACCGCTATCTACTAAGATTACAAATTTCAACTGGTCAGTAAATATATCGTAACCCTTACTTCTATACACAGTCTCGTCCTTACCCGGACCGAAGTTCTCGCGGACCACTACTTTACCCGCCGGAAGGAACCAACTTGCCATGTCGAGGGCAGCCTCTAAGTATCCACCAGGGTTACCACGGAGATCTAGGATAAGCTTATGATTCCCTGATTCAATAAATTGTCTAAGTGCTCCACGGAAAAGATTTGGTGAGTTAGCAGTAAAGCTGTATAAAGCGATGTAGTATGTGTCATTTCCAAGACTCTTAGAGTCTATGGTGGGTATGTCTATGGTGTCACGAACGACCTTTATCTCTAGAGGCTCTTTCTTGCCTTGTCTTATGACAGTGAAGGTCACTGCTGTACCCTTGTCTCCACGTATGAGTTGTATAGCATCTTCCGTGGTGAGATTCGATGTGACTTTGTCATCTATCTTTATAATCTTGTCTCCAGCCAGTAACCCGGCTTTGGCAGCTGGAGAGCTCTTAAGCGGAGCGATGACATTTAAAACTCCATTTTCCTCTACCACCTCCATACCTACCCCTTCGAAGTTGCCCTGAATATCACTTTGGAAAAGTTTTGACTCTGTGGGTGGGAAGAAGACAGTGTATGGGTCACCCAAGGAGGCCGTGAGACCTTGTATGGCACCGTAGACCTTGGCTTGATCTGTTACAGGTTTAGTAGATGAAGAAGTAGGGACGAACTTTTCATCGAGAGTAGACCAAACTTTCCAGAAGGGTGAGAAGTCGACATCTGAAGCACTTCCAGAATCAGTGTTTACCAGATTCTCTAGAGTGGCCTTGGTTAATGTTAAGTTCTTTCCTCTCCTCTCTCCAAGCGAGAAGAAGACCACCGCGATGAAGAGGGACAGGATCGCGGTCTTATGCTTCTTTGCGAATTCCATTAAGCACATTATACTAGATACAAATGTTGAGCGTCTATAAGTATAAGGACACAACTTGGACAGATCTTCTAGAGCCCACTCCAGAGGAAATCAAATCAGTTACAGAGAAGTACAATATTGACTCCTTAGTGGCTCACGAGCTTGCCTCCCCTACTCTGAAGCACCGTGCGGAAGCCAGAAGACACTACGTGTACTTAGTAATGCACTTGCCTGTAGATACCACCCGAGGTGAGAGTCGCAGCGGCAGGGAGATCGATTTCGTAGTAGGCTCTGACTTCATCATTACCACCAGGTATGAAGAGCTTGATGCAGTAGCCAGGTTTGCTAAGAAGATTGAGGTAGATTCTATTTTGGATAAGTCACCCGGGAAGACTCGAGATGCAATATTCTTCTCACTTCTGCGAGAGGTCTTTACAGATCTTAACAATAGCATCATGGCTCTCGATGACCAGTTGAAAAATATTGAGACCAGAATATTTAAGGGTAAAGAAAGAGAAATGGTCTTCGCTCTTTCAGAGATATCTAGAAAGCTTCTTAACTTTAGGAAGACTACCCTACCCTACCGTGAGATACTTGAGACACTTGGTATCGAAGGTGAGAAAAAGTTTGGAGAGGACTTCGGCTTCGCCACTCGTGGTGTACTCGATGAATATTTTAAATTCGAAGGTTCACTGCATGGAGAACTCGAGTCTGTTAGGGAACTTCGGGAGACCAACAACTCACTTCTAACCACTAAACAGAACGAGTTGGTGAAAACCTTAACCGTCCTTAATGTCTTTACGAACCTCATAGTAGGCTTCGCCCTCATTCTCCTCGGATATCTCGCCATACGATAATGAGATTCCACAATACCCTTACGCGGAAAATAGAAGATTTCGTACCGTTGGATAAAGTAGTTCAGCTCTACCACTGTGGACCCACGGTTTACAACTACGCCCACATTGGAAACCTCCGTTCATACGTCTTCGCGGATGTTCTGCGTAGAACTCTCGAGTATTCAGGCCTCGAGGTGAAGCAGGTTATAAACATCACAGACATTGGTCATCTTACATCTGACGCAGACTCAGGAGATGACAAAATGGTTAAAGGTTTGAAACGAGAGAATCTTCCGCTCACACTTGATGGACTAAAGCAGCTTGCAGATAAATTCGAAGCTGCATTCAAGGAAGATCTCAAGCACTTAAATATAGAAACTCCTCACCACTTCCCCCGAGCCACAGAATATCTAAAAGACGAAATCGAATTGGTAAAAATTTTAGAGGAAAAGGGTTTCGGATATAAACTTTCTGACGGCATTTACTTTGATACTCTAAGACTCAAGGACTACGGCAAGCTTGGAGGTCTCACACCTCTAGACGAAAGCCAGGCACGCGTAGGAATAGAGGGTAAGAGAAGCTCAAGAGATTTCGTACTTTGGAAATTGTCTCATGACGACAGGTTAGGATTCGAAAGTCCTTGGGGAAAGGGTTTCCCGGGCTGGCACATTGAGTGCTCTGCCATGTCTCGCACACTTCTTGGACAGCCCTTCGACATCCATACAGGAGGCATTGACCATATCCCTGTGCATCATAATAACGAGATTGCTCAGTCCGAAGCTGCGTTCGATAAACCTTTAGCACATTACTGGCTTCATAATGAATTCATCACGGTCTCTAGCGAGAAGATGGCGAAGTCAGAAGATAACTTCATAACCTTAAGCACTCTTATAGATAAAAACATTTCTCCCTTAGCATACCGTTACTTCTTACTTCAGTCTCATTACAGAACCCCGACAAGCTTCACTTGGGAGTCGCTCGAAGCAGCAGAGAATGCATATAAGAGACTTATGCTTATAATGCGGCTTTTGAATCAACAAGCTCCAAGTGATCCGGGGAAAGTTAGTGAGAAGTACAAACAAATGTTTACGGAAGCAATTGAGAATGATTTAAATACTCCAGAAGCACTGGCGGTAGTGTGGAAAATGTCTCGTTCAGCAGGTGATGACATTTCTTATGCTGATACACGAGCTACACTTTTAGACTTCGACAGAGTTCTAGGACTTAAGCTTAATGAATATGTGCCAGAGGTTAAAGAAATCCCTAAAGAAGTAATGATTCTCCTCGATGAACGCGCCGAAGCTCGCCGGAGTAAAGACTTCAAGAAATCAGATGAGATCCGCGACAAGATAAGACGCTTAGGATTTGAAGTCAACGATACCCATAAGGGCCAAGAGATCTCCAGGATTTAGGTCTATTCTTTAGAAAAATCAGCCAGCTTCTGGTCTTGGGTGGTCGCCGCAGCCACACGGTTATAACGCTTCCAAAGTTCTTCTGCTTCTGCCTCACTTAAAGGGTCTCCATCCATTTCTCCAGAATATTTATCATTGACCGAATCAGCTGGCCCTTGCCAAGTCTCGGGCACATATTTACGCTCTCCATCAATCTCCGCCATTCTATGATAGTGAGTGGCACTTTCCCGTTGTGGAGCAGTTTCTCTTGTTATCAAAATTTTATGGCCCTCTACTTCTCCGCTTACAATGAGAGTGTCAGAAACCAAACCGTCTTCAGAATACTTCTTCTCACCCATCTCAAATTTGAGATTAGAATTTTTTAGAATTTCCTTCTCCCCATCGGTCAAGTTATTCAATTCAGCTTCTCTGTAATGTGAGGCTACTGCTTCCCTATTGGAGAGCGGTAATTCATTCATGTCTGGCACGTTTTGAAATTTTTCCATCGTGCAAATTTATAATTTTAATATTTCCATAATACATCTATCCTTCCTTTTGCTTCAAGGCCACGGGGTAATACCGGTCTAGATAAAATTGTTTTTCTTCTGTGTTTATAACTTCCCCGGCCACCTCCACTCGTATAGCTTTGGGCATTTGGTTTATTGGATGCTCCACGATCATCTTAAGTTCCCGATTGTCTTCTATAAATCCATAAACCATCTCAGAGCGGGCCCCATCTGGAAGCCAGCCATCTTCTGCGATATTTAACTTACATGTTTTGAGGAGTGCCTCATCTGCATTTTTCATAATTTCTGGTTAGGCAATAATCTTGAATTCATGTCTATACGAATTATCTCACAATTCACAACATATGCACCTTTCATAAACAATTTCTCATTGCCACTTCTCTTAGAGAATTTGTATCATAAGGACATGCAAGAATCTCCTCTAGCAAGCTTGAAAATCCGTATCCCTCCTCACAACATTGATGCTGAGATGGCACTCCTCGGCTCCATTATGCTCCGTCCGGATGCCATATACGAGATCATCGATGTCATAACTCCTATTTCCTTTTACCTGGACAAGCACAGGATCATCTTCGAGACTATGCTTGAACTCTTCGCCAAGAGGCAGCCTATAGACCTTCTCTCCCTCTCCTCGAGACTAAAGGAGAAAGAGGTTCTGGACCGTGTCGGAGGCACCACATTTCTCACAGAACTCACTTCTGTCGTACCATCGTCAGCTAATATCAAGCACTATGCGGACATTGTACGCAAGAAGTACATGATGCGAGAGCTCATCGAGGCATCAGAATTTATTTCTCATTTAGGATTCAATGAAGCCGGAGAGCTAGAAGAAATCCTCGACCAAGCTGAGAAGAAGGTCTTCGACATCACTCAACACTTCTCCACCACGGAGAACTTCCAAGATCTTAGACCTCTTCTAGCTGAAGCATACGAGAGATTCGAGAAACTTTCTTCTCTTGAGCACGAACTCCGAGGAGTGCCGACGGGCTTTAAGTCTCTAGATGACATATTGGGAGGTTTCCAGAGATCCGACCTTGTCATCCTCGCTGCTAGGCCTTCTGTGGGTAAGACGGCTTTCGCTCTCGATGTGGCCAGGAAGACTGCTGGTCAATACAAGACTCCGGTAGGCATATTCTCACTCGAAATGTCCTCTGACCAGCTTGTCGACCGTATAGTATCAGCTCAGTCCCGTGTAGATGCATCTGTTATACGTAAAGGTGTAAGGACCCAACACGGTTCATGGCGTGATGATGTGTTTAAGAATATCCGAGATGCACTAGACGACCTCTCTCGCACACCCATATTCATAGATGACCAACCCGGTAACACAATACTGCGCATGCGTTCTGCAGCTAGGAAATTAAAGATCGAGAAGGGACTGAAACTCCTCATCGTCGACTATCTCCAACTCATGGCCCCCTCCACTGCTCGGGCCACAGACTCCATGGTCCAGCAAGTGACCGAGATCTCTCGCTCGCTTAAGCACCTCGCTCGTGAGCTAAATATCCCCATTGTCGCTCTCTCCCAGCTCTCAAGAGCGATTGAAACACGCGGAGGTAAACCCAAGCTCTCTGACCTACGAGACTCAGGTTCCATCGAACAAGATGCGGACTTGGTGATGTTTATACACGCGGACCAAGAGGATATCCGAGACGAGTCCGGGAAGATTAAGGAGATTCAGAGAAAGCAACTTATCATAGCCAAGCATAGAAACGGTCCCCTCGGCGAAGTCACCCTCGACTACCACACTAGACATAATACTTTCGTTGAGATCGACTACTCGAACTATGGAGCTGCTGAAGAGCAATTTGCTAGTATATAGTTGTGAATAGTATTGATAAACTAGCTGAGATATTCTCGCACTTCCCTGGTATTGGCCCCCGACAGGCCAAGAGATTTGTATACTACTTACTCTCCCGTAACCATGGTTCTACAGAGACTCTTATCCAGGCAATACAGAGTCTTAAGAAGGAAATCCATCAATGCACTGAGTGCATGCGGTTCTTTGCTACCTATGGTTCCTCGCATGCTCGGAACTCGGTTTGTCCAACATGTGCAGATACATCACGAGATAAATCTCTTCTCATGATCGTCCCTAGAGATGTAGACTTCGAAGCTCTAGAGAAAAGTAGAAGTTATAAAGGATATTATTTCGTTCTCGGCGGATCACTCCCAATTTTAGAAAAAGATCCCGGAAGTCGCATTCGAATCAATGAATTAAAAAAGCTTCTAGATCGACGCAAGTCCAACCTATCTGAAATTATTTTAGCCATGAATGCCAATGCCGAAGGCGAGAATACTACTGAGTATCTCCGCGCAGAGCTTAAGGACCTGAACCTCACTGTCTCAGAACTTGGTCGAGGACTTTCCACCGGCTCTGAGCTCGAATATGCTGATCCTGAGACATTAAAGAACGCACTTATCCACAGAACGACTTGACACGTGCAAATTTGCGCTTGCACTAATTTGGAGTGCCTGTATCGTTTATGTCAGACAATACCACTCAACCTGGAGGGAACGATGTTTGATAGAAGTCGTTCCCGCGAGGAACGAGAACTGGAGGTCGAGAATGGCTGGCGCGAATGCTTCGAGGAAATTACGATGCTTCGCAAGAAGTTAAAGGAGCAGGGTAACATATCTCTGATGATCTCCTTTAATGACATCGCTGACTCGATCAAGAATGACCATGTCAGGTCGCAAGCAGAGTACTTCTCCAACATTCAAGCTCTGGATAAGGAGGACAAGGACAAAAAAGGCCACTGGTACATAAGTAACACCAAGGATACGCGCGAGGATACTTTTCTCACACGGTTCGAGGCAGCCCTTCAAATCTCATGTGCTAGACTAGTTGCCCTACGTTCGCTTGCAGGAAATGGCAGGTACAACTCTAAAAAATAACACCTTCCGGAGGAGGGTGTTATTTTACTTATTTTATTGAATCAATTCTGACTTCGAAGTATGGCTGTCGGTGTCCGTTTTTCTTAAAGTATCTGGACTTCTGCTTATATTTAATAACATCAATAGTCTTGTGGCGACCGATCTTAGTAAGTGTTGCAGAGATTGCTCCACCAGAAATGAACGGCACTCCGAATGTGAGCTTGTCTCCCTCACCCGAGACGAGAACCTGGTCGAACTCGATAGTGTCCCCCTCTTTATGCTCTCCAAGGATCTTCTCAATCTTGAGTGTAACTCCAGGACGGACCAGGTACTGCTTGCCACCAGTAGTAAAGACTGCGAAAACGTCTGCCTTGTGGGCTTTCTTCTGCTTAAGCTCTGTCTTTAGTTCCTTAGGTTCAGCCTTGGTGGCCTCTACCTTGTGAGTTCTAACTTCTGCCATAGGTTCACCATTCTACATATTTTAAGCCAAAAGGCAACTTATGCTTCCCTATACCTCTAGGGCTGGGCGCTCTACTGCTAGAACTTCTATGCCAGCCGAGGTACCTGTGATGCGCAAAACATCCTTGTCCACCTTACCGAGCTCCTTACCTGCGCTGTTATAGTGGTTTACGGCTGTGGAGAGTGTGTTACCAAGCTTCATATAGTAGTCCTCGTAGCCCTTCAAGTGCTTACCAAGCTCCCCTACTCTCTTCACAATATCTTGAGCTTTCTCCTCAATCTGCATGGCTTTAAGTCCCTGTAACACAGTCTGAAGGTATGCCAGGAAGGATGTGGGTGAGACGATGATAACTTTGTATTTATTGGCAGCGCGTTGAATGAGACTTTCAGTGTCTTCAGTCACGGCACCAATTTTATTAACGATAAGGTCGTAGTAGATAGCCTCGTGCGGGATAAACATGAAGGCGAAGTCCATAGTGTTCTTCGAGGGCTGGATGTATTTAGAAGTTTCTACAATCCTATTCTTCAAATCATTTACAAAAAGTTTCTCAAGCCTACTTCTTTCTAAAGGTTCCTTCTCATCTACGAGTCTATTATAATTTTCTAGTGAGAATTTAGAATCGACTGGGATTATTTTCTCCTTTATGAAGACCACAGCATCTGGGATAAGTCTTGCGCCATCATCGTCAGTACCGAGTTCATATTGCATCTGGTAACTCCCTGGAGGCATACAGTTCTTAAGTAGAGTCTCCAAGTAGTACTCGCCGAGTATGCCACGTTGCTTCGGGTTCTTAAGAATATTTTCAAGTGACTGGAGCTGGTCGGCGAAGGAGACCACTTGTCTATTGGTCTCATCGAGTTTAGTAAGACCTTCTGTCACTTCCTTTATAAGCTTAGCCGACTCACTGAACTGGCTACGGACAGAGTCGTGCATGAGACGGTTAGCGTCTGATAACCTCAAGTCCATAGTGCGAGAAAGTTCGTTAATCTGTTGGAGTAAGAGTTTTCCCGCTCCGTCATCTACTGGGGCTAGTCTTCCCGTAATTCTTCTACCGAATGCGAAGAGGACAACTGCATTTATGCCAAGGATAGCAATAAACCCCAAGATAATGAGGACCACGGTCGTCTGCATGCGCATATTATAAGGCCTCTCAGGGCTAGGTCCTAGATGCTTGCTTGCTATAATACATTCATGAGCATACATCAAGATATACGGGAGCAAATCAAGGGTGCCATGAGAGCCAAGGACGCTGTCAGACTTACTACACTCCGTGGGCTCTTAGCTGGATTTACTAATGAGCTTGTAGCTAAGGATAAGAAGCCAGATAGAGAACTCACAGATGAGGAAGCACTTAGTGTCATCTCGAGGCAAGTGAAGCAGCGCAAGGACTCCATAGAGCAGTTCGAGAAAGGCGGAAGAAATGACCTAGCAAACAATGAGAGAGCGGAACTTGTAGTACTCGAGGCCTTTCTCCCAGCTCAGATGTCTTATGAAGAAATTCTAGAATTTGTAAAAGCCAAACAGACAGAGATAGGTTTAAGTGATAAAGCTAAGTCCGGACAATTCACTGGACTCATAATGAAAGATCTGAAGGGACGAGCGGACGGCATGCTTGTAAAAAGGGCTGTAGATAGCCTCTTTTCCTAATTGTTTCCTAGTTGACTTGACAAAGTGCCTGTGTTGTGATAGTATTAGCATAGGCTAAGTACAAGTTCAACATGGTTCACAGAGGTGAGTATGCAACTCGAACTCGGACAAACGTTCGATGACACTGCTCTGGCGAAGGAGATTGCCAGTCAAGTCAACAATCGTTTGGAGAAAAAACCCGGTCAAGAACCGACCAAGGTTCTCGACGCTGTCATCGCCGAATGGCGGATCATTGACCGCAAGCGAAGGAAGGCGGTAAAGGAACAGGCTCTCACCTATCTGGTCGAGCGCAATATCCGCAATGTGCTCGGACGAGCGCCAACTCATGAGCTCATCGGGAAAGGCAAATGGCACCCCCACGAGCCCAAGCCCGAGATCTGCTACCGTGACCTGCAGCTTCCGAACGGCGATCGCTAGGAGCGAGAGCCCAACCCTGGGGCCGACATCATTGTCGGCTCCTTCTTTTTACCTGCCAGCGCAGGCTGGTATTTTTCTAGGATCTCATGCTCCACATCCTTACGGTCACGTCCATACTTACCTTTGGACAAATTCATAATAGTTGTCACAGAGTCTCTCACACCTTGTGGTGGAGGAAGAGTTTCCATATCGAAGGATGACGTAGGTCTGCCATTTACTAGTATCTTCATGTGGGCGTGCCTGTTATCTATATTCATAAGATCATCAGCCGTGAAAGCCGGTGCGAACTGAGTCTCAAGATACTTGGCATCATCTGCTCCAACTCTAAATGCACATATTGATCCCACATTACCGAAAACGGCATTTTTAATATCTGGATCAAGTTGTGCGATGAATTGATGCGCCACAGTCAGTGCCAACTTGTACTTCCGAGCTTCGGAAAGAATAGTGGAGATGGAGTTAGTTGTAATATTCTGGAATTCATCGATATAAAGATAAAAGGGCGGCATCTCAGAACCAAATGAATATGCACGCGAGAGTGCGGCAAGTAAGATCTTCCCCACGATGATAAGTCCAAGTAAGTTCGCATTCACTTCCCCGAGTCTACCCTTAGACAAGTTCACGAGTAAAATCTTCTTTGAATCCATGATTTCTCGGAAGTTAAATGTGGAGTGTTCTTGAGCAATGATCGGACGCATAATATCGTTTGAAAGGAAGACATCAAACTTGGAAGTAATGTAGGGCACAATGTTTGCAAGTGCTGCTTCCCCGCCTGCCTTCTCTGCTACCTCGCGCCAGAACTGCACGATTATAGGATTTTGACAACGAGAGAGTTTAAGGTTTCTGTATTCTTTATTCGAAAGGACTCTAGAGACATCGAGAAGTGTAGAACCAGTATCTGGATCTTCTATGACAAGCTGCGTGGCATTACGGAAGTATTGCTCGAACATTGGACCCATAGACTCGGGCACTTTGCCGTAGAGCTTCTGGAAAATGGAAAAGAGTTCATTAACTACGAAGGTCTTCTGCTCGGGTTTGTTGTGATCATACTCGAGCATATTCAGTCCCATGGGTTTGTCCGTAGATGCAGGGTCGAAGTATATGACGTCGTCGAATCTATCATTGGGGATGTTCGACATTACATCCATGAGATCCTGACCATGCGGATCTATCATGCAGACTCCCTCTCCTCTTTGGATATCTTCTATGATCATGTTCTTCAAAAGTGTAGACTTACCGGTACCCGTCTGGCCGATAACGTAGAAGTGTCTGAGCCTGTCCTCGTCCGAGAGGAATATCTTCGTCTCTCTGCCTTGGAAATTATTAACTCCTATCGAAAGGCCAGACCGAGCGATGGTCTGTGGTGCTGCAGACTTGGTGGTAGAACGTTTGAGAGATGATGTGTTGAGCGCTTCACCACGTAGGTGGAGGATGGTCGAAAGTTCTCTTAGGTTAAGTGGTACCACCTCAGAATCTCTAAAGAGTCTAAATGTAAATGCTCTGTAGAAGTCGCTCTCATGCGGGACCTTCACCACATTCCATTCAAATTTGTTCTTTCCAGGTTCTTCGAACTGATTAAAAGAAGATTGTAGGTTCTCTAGCACATGCCTCGCTTCTGCCTGGCCTCCACAAGAGACTGCTAAACGGATATTTGTTTCCACGATTGGGCTTTCCATCTTCCTCTGTATGGACTGGACTACCAGCGGATCCACCACTTCAGGCTTCTTCTCCTTCACACCGAAAAGTACTTGGCCCAGAGTCTCTCCAAACTCACCTGCGACACTACTAATTTTCAACGCTTCTTTAGGCTTCACTCCCTTGCTTATATCTTTAAGAGCTTCAGAAAGATGCTTCATGTACTTCTCTCCGGCCGGTTTGAAAATAATTTGGAGCGCTGCTCCGGCACCTTTGAGAGGGATCTTAGAAAATCCGTTGAGTATGACATTTAATGGATCATCACTAAATGCATCACTAGTCTTAAGTGAGTAACCATACTGAGTAAGTGAAGCAGATGAACCAAGTGTCACACCCATCTCATTAAACATATTGTAGTCACGTTCACGTGGAATTAACTTCACTTCTGGAAATATCGAGAGTACTTGTCTCTCGAAAAGGTCTCTCTTGTCTGTCGGCACAGAGACGAAGACGTGCGTATCTTCCTCGCCTTCAGGGTTCGCTATCTCGAAAGCCATGTGCCCTGCCTCACTACTCTCGTGAGACTCTATGGACATGAGCCCTGAGTAAACTTGCTCCATGCTCTTTATGAGCTCAGTTAGAGGTCGGTCGCGCTCGCCTTCTTTCTTCGGGAGCATTACCTCGTAGAGACTCATATGAAGTGCTTTGAATATGGGACCTTTCTCCTTGACCCCTCTTGGAGGCAAGCCCTTACTTACTACGCCCACTAAGAAGTCGTGGAAGTCGTCCTCAAGCTTCCAATCCTTCATGGACTCAGCTGTGGCAAGTGCTGAGAGCACTCCCTTATCTGCCGTAATCTGCATCATCTCCTCGAGCTGCGTCTCGACATGCTTACGCATGAGATGAGCTGCTTGTTCCTCTGCACTTCTTTTTTTCTCTTCTCTGATATTCCCGAGATGAGCTTCTTCAAAAGTTTTTATGGATTCACGGATGACCGAGTCACGAGGTTTTTCTACTCCGTGACGTAGAAGCTTGCGTTCTGCTTCTAGAACTTTCTCTCTTAGATGAGCTAACTCTTCCTGAGGACTATTAAAATGCTCTTCAAGTGCCATTTCATAAATATTGTAACATCAAAAAACCCGCATTAGGCGAGTTTATTCAGAATTTTCAGACGGAGTGATCAGATTACTGGCCTCAAGAATGATCTCAGCAGTATCCATTCCTAATCCAGAACTTATGACCTTCTTTTCCTTCTCTATCTTTTCTTGCTTTACTGGATCTTCTTCAGTGAGCTCCTTCGCACATAAACTTGCGAAGTGCAGGATCAGAGACTTGCGACCGATATTTTCCATTGAATTACCTTCCATGATTTGGAATTTGACTTCGATTGATAATATCAAGGAAGGTGGTTAAAAGAGCCAGCCTAGCATACCCTGCTCTACCCCTATTGTCAATGCTAGTAAGCCACTCCACGCTCTTACCCTTTTTCTGTAAATTACGAGCAAAGATTTTTACTGAATCAATCATGCTGTTATGTAGTCTGGTCCTCATCTCGTCCATTCTATTTATCTCATCAACATTTTCTCTCGTAATACCCTTGGCAATCTCGCTCTCTTGTAGACAGACATCCTGGGTATATCTGTAGAAATATTCAAACATTTCATCAAGTAGTTCCTTCAATTCTTCGTCATCACCACACAATTCTAGGAGATATTCCTCTGACACATTAGGAGTTGGATGGTCTATCACTTCTGCCACATGTGCAGACATTTCTTCAGGAAACTCAGAGTTCAGTTCATTTATATAACTTTCGTGTGAAAATCCCATGTCAGTATTCTACCAAATAAACAAAAACCGCACCCTGGGGCGCGGTTAGTCGGCAGCTTCCGAGTTGGAAGTCGGCGACCGACCATGAGGCCAATACTCCTCGAGTGTGCCGTCTTCATACCATCGGAATGCGAGCACACGGTCCTTCATACCTCTCATGCTAAGCATCAGGTCAGCAAACTCCCTGTCGCATTGCAAGAGACTACGAAGTCCTTGGTCGACGCCACATCTCTTCCATCTCTCTCGTACTTCGACCCCATCGAATCCACCGAGTTTCTTCATGAGCTCATCTCGGGTCTTATTATCCCCGGTAATTCTAGGACCAATCCACCAGGTGGATGGCCCAGATCGCCTCGCAGGCATCTTGCTCACCCCCTTCGGGTCTTAGAGTTTAAGGTCAGGTCTAATGAATGTTAGCACGCATATCCCTCTGCCCTCAAGCGTACAACCTTAAAGTCGTGTCCATCTCTGTACCCACCAATCTTCCCATCACTTCTTATAACCCTGTGGCAAGGTACATTGGGATCTACATTTTTATTTAGTACATTACCCACTGCTCTAAACGCACGTGGTGAGCCAATCTTTCTCGCCACCTCCTTATATGTCAGAACTGAGCCCTTGGGTATGGTTTCTACTACTTTATAAACTTTCTCTTTAAACGTCATGTGCTAATTATAAAAGAAAAACCGCAACTAGCGAACTAGCTGCGGGGGGTACTTAAGCGGACGCTTAAGCTGGTTCTGTACCATCTTCCTAACCTCGAGGATACTCTGATTCTTTTCGGGATTCAGAGAAACCTTTTGGAGACGGTCGCCCTCCAAGCAAGTATAGAGGTAGAACTTGAGGTGCTCGCTCACGCGACTGCGTACGAAGTATCGAGCCTGGATTTCTGTGCACCTCCAGGTCGGAACCGGGTTTGGTCTACCCTTGACGCGTCGAGGTGCAGCCTTCTCATCAAGCTCTTCAGCAACGACTCGAGCGATGGCCTTGCTAGTATCCTCGTCTAAAGGCTCGACAAACCACAGACGTTTACGTCTATCCATGTCCATTCCTCCAAAGAAGTCCGCCCAAACTATAGCATAAAAACGGCCAATTTGCTATGCTTTCTCACTACGGCCCTATCGTCTATCGGCTAGGACGGAAGCTTCTCAAGCTTCAAAGCGGGGTTCGATTCCCCGTAGGGTCAAAAATTATGTAAAACAGGCAAACTGCTTTGGCTGTGGGTAATTTTTGAAGTCGGAGACATGTCCCGCAAGCTTGCGGGACGTTTTATCCCCTCCTTTGCCACTCCTTATCTTGTCTAGCAAGAAGTTTCTCTTTTTCCTCCGGATGAAGCATCACTTCCTCCACTACTCTCTCCATCCTCATACCTTGAGAGCCTTTTACTAAGACGAGATCCCCTCTCTTCATAATTTGCTCTAAGAACTTTCCCGCTTCTCGCGAGTCATCGAACTGGAATATTTTTCCTTCATCCATACCTGCACTTAAAGCTCCTTCTACCATGGCTCTCGAGCGCACTCCTACAGTAAGGAGCACTCCCGCGCTCTTCTTAACTCTTTCCCCAGCTTTCTTATGCTCTTCAAGTGAGAAACGCCCTAACTCGAGCATGTCACCCAAGACCGCAATCTTCCGAGTAGCTTTAATACTCTTAAGAGTCTTCAGCGCTTCTTCCAGAGCAACAGGTGAAGAATTGTAAGTGTCGTCAAGAATAGTTACACTTTTAATACCTTCTATTATTCTCATTCTACCTCGTGCAGGTTCGAGTCGTCTAAGTGCAGAAGCTGCATAGTCCACATCTTCACCCATGGCACGAACTACAGCCAAGGCAGCCAGCACTTGATACATGTTGTGCTGTCCTACAGTTCCTAGTATGGCAGCGGGTAATGGCTTATCCTCCTCACCAGCGAATGTAACAGCGAAGTTAATACCAGTGGGCATCTTATTTTCATCATAAAGAATCTCGTACCCTGTAGCTGAAATGTCTGAACCGTTACCATTACCAAATAAAATTATATTTTCATCTGATAGATTTTTGTAACGCAAGACATCTTCGTCGTCGGAGTTTAGGATAAGAGTTCCACCAGGTTTAAGCGCTTGCACAAGTCTCCCCTTCTCGCGGAAAAGATCCTCAGGGTTAGCAAAAGCTTCTACATGTACGGGAACCTTAGAGAGTTTGGTAACTACTACCATATCTGGCTTGAGCCAGCGAGTTAAGGCGGTGATATCCCCCGGTCTGTCCGTCCCTACTTCAAGCACAAGCCACTCGGGATAATGGTTCGGCAGGAGTAGAAGTCCTATACCATCAAGTATTGCTTTAATCCAACCTAAGGGATTATTGGCCGGATTCCTCTGACCTAAGATAGTAAGAGGCACCCCAAGCTCACTGTTAAAGCTCTTCGGACTTTTTCTGACAGAAACGAAAGGCGTTAGAGCGAAATAGATTGCATCTTTAGTTGAAGTTTTTCCCACTGTACCAGTCACTGCCACAATCTTGGGCTGGTAGCGTCGCAAGACTCCACGCGAGAGGGCCGAAAGAATATAAATAACTATTCCTTTAATCGTCTCCTTCATAACTATTAACGTGCAGGTGGTGGAGGTGCGTCTCTGTCTGGAGGAATGGAATAATAGTTAATGAGGAACTTAGTAAGGTCGATAAATGAGTCTGTGAGGGTCTCTGAGGCATATTGGACATTCTTGGGATAATAAGTATAGAGAAAAATTAAGAATTTAGGATCATATGAGGGGAAGTAGCCGAAGAAGGAATGCAGGTATCGATCTTCATAGTATCCTCCACCTCCTGGTTTGGCAATCTGAGCGGTACCGGTCTTGGCTGCCACAGAGTAATGGGGTAAACGCACTGTACCGTTCTTAAGAGCATTATCTACTACACCTGTAAGCATTCTAGATATGGTTTCTGTAGTCTGAGTTTTTAAGACTTGCCTACCTTTCTCTGGTTCGATAGTTTTCTTAGTTCCAATTTTATAATCAACCTCCTTAACTAAGTGTGGAGTAATAAGGTATCCGCCGTTAGCAAGTGTAGAGAGAGCTCTGACTGTTACGATGGGCGTAAGTGCAATACCTTGTCCGAAGGAAGCTTGGGCATACTCCAAGTCACGACCAGTGTCTAGGTTAGAAACCAGCGACTTGCCCTCGTTCGGCAGATCTATACCAGTAAGGTCTCCAAGTCCATAATTTTTAAAATAATCTCGGAACTTAGAGTTCCCCATTTTACTAACGACGAACGCTACTCCAGTATTAAGTGACTTATTAAGAACTGTTTGCATGGTCAGGTTGTTGCCATGGGAAACTCCGTCGTAGTTACAAAAAGTTTTTCGGTTTAGTGTTTCGCAGCCAGGGTCATTATATGTGGTAGTGGGTGTCACCGCGCCTGTGTCGATACCAGCAGCCATGGTGAGTGCTTTAATGATGGAACCCATTTCGTACCTGTCCTCGATAGACTTATTTCGAAATACTTCTGGTTCAGCGACAGAACTCAGATCGTTTGGATTGAAGGTTGGATTCTCTGCCATAGCGTATATCTCCCCGGTATTGGGATCTATGATAACTCCACCACTAAACTCTGATGAGTAAGTATTCTCGACCTTAATAAGCTCATCTTCCAAGAAAGATTCTACCGAGGGCTCAATGGTCGTGACTATGTCTCCCTCTGGAGAGTCTCCTGGAGTTACTGACTTCTTTATATTAGAAAATATTTCTGCGAAGAAGTTTACGAATGCTTCGTCACCACTTCTCTTTAATACGTTTTCATAATACCTTTCAAGTCCATACCTGCCTGCCAGCTCATCGCCCTTGTAGCCAATCAACCCCACTGCTTGAGCGGCCATGCTTCCACCAGGATAAATTCTCCATTTGTTTTTATAAACAGTCACTCCTGGTATTTCAAGATTTTCAATACGCTGTCCGGTCTCAGTAGAAAGCTTACTTGCCAGCTCTTCATATGGATCATCTTGCTTGTGCACCTTGGCATAGAACTCTTCACTATCATTTATGGCTCCTGTATTAGCAATCTTGTCATATATAGCTTGTAGTTGGGTATCAGAATTAAGAGTAAGAATTTCAGGATTTATAGCCAGGACAAATCCGGATTTCACACTCGCTCCCGGAACTAAGGTGCCATCCTTGGAAGAAAAATAGATCGTGCCTCGGTCGAAGTAGTTGGCTCCTGCTACGTATTGATGCTCTGCTTTCTCCTTATATATATCGCTCGAGACTACCTGGACGAAATATAACTTCACGATTAAAACAATAGCGAAAATTATTATACAGATCGAAAAAAAGCGTAGCCTGCCTGCCGAATATTTCATAAGTTAGTTACTTGGTGTTGAACGAGAGTGAACGAGATGAAGAGCGGGAGATGAATACAGGAGTGGTCACTTCCTTGAAACCTCGGTTCAAGGCTAACTTCAAGTCTACCTTATTTTTAAGACTAATATACTTGAACTCCATTTCACTCAAGTGAGTACTTACCAATGCTATCCGACTCTCTAGATCCTTCCTCGCCACTGTGTTACGCACAGCGGAATTAACCGCATAAATATATATGACGAGTGAAAGTAATGTTGCCGACACACAAATCCAAAACATCTTTTTGCGTGTGTCGTAAGAAATTGCTTGACTGACTTGAGTAAAGAGCCTCATATTTTTTCTATGGCCCGAAGTTTGGCACTTCGGGAGCGAGGATTCCCCTTCACCTCAGCTTCACTAGGCGTGACAGGCTTCTTGGTGATGAGTTTCCCCAAATTTTTCTGCGCTAAATCTTTGAAAAAGTTTTTTACAATTCTGTCCTCCAGACTGTGGAAGGATATGACAGCCAACCTTCCTCCGGGAGCAAGCACTCTGAAGCCCTCCTTAAGTCCTTCCTCAAGGACTGTGAGTTCTTCATTTACAGCGATACGTATGGCTTGGAATGTGCGTGTAGCAGGATGAGTCTTTCCGTGATGATACCTCTCTGGAGTGGCAGCCATAACAGCGTCCACCAGGTCACCAGTCCGTTCAAACGGTCTTTTATCTCTTCTCGTAACGATCTCGTGCGCTATCTTACGAGAATACTTTTCTTCTCCGAATCCGCGGATGACCACCTCTAGTGTTGACTCATCCCAAGTGTTGAGGATGTGACGAGCGTTAAGCTCATCCTTTTCCTTGGACATAGTCATCATCAGAGGTTCATCTCTCTGAAAGGAGAATCCTCTACCAGATTCTTCAATCTGGTTACTCGATATTCCAAGATCAAGTAGTATCGCACTGGCCCTCGAGATCCCAAGACCATCGAGAACTTTCCCCAGGTCCTTGAAGCTCGCAAGCTTGAGGTAACTTGAGTGAGTTAAAGTCCGCAACCTCTCCTCACTTCGTGCTAGCGCATCTCTGTCTCTGTCTATACCGACTATTTCTATATCATCCCCGAAGCGCTTCGCTACCTCGGCACTATGCCCGCCGCTACCAATGGTTCCATCAACGAAGACGTCACCACCTTTAAGCGCAAGCATTTCCAGACTCTCATTTAGAAGTACGGGTGTGTGCATGTCACTTGATACCGACACTGCCTAGCTTCTCAGCCATCATGTCGGCCTGGGACTCGATGTGCTTTTTGTATTCATTCCAGCGACCATCGGACCAGATCTCTATACGATCATGCACTCCAGCAAACACAACTGTGGTTTGTAGTTTGGCAAAGTCTTTAAGAAAGTCTGGTATAAGCACTCTGCCTTGTGAATCTACGTCTATTTCGGATGCTCCGCTAAACATGAAGCGAGAGAATCCTCTAGTGTCTGCTTGCATAAGACCTAGTTTCGACAACTCTTCTGAGATAGTCTTCCAGGTCTTGTGAGGGAAGAGGAATAAACAATTGTCCAATCCGCGAGTGACCACAATTTTTGCACCAAGTTCCTTCCTGAACTTTGCGGGAAGGCTTATGCGATTCTTATCATCAACCGTATGTGTATATTCGCCGATAAACATATCCCACTTTCCCCCACTGGGTTCCATTTTATTCCACTGGATACCACTAGACTATACTAGTTATCCACTTTTCCTATTGCCAAGACCTCAAAATCATTTCCAAATAAAAAAGCGCCCCACTGGAGCGCCTCACTCGTAGAACTCAATCGGGAGCACTGCGTGCGCAAGCTTTAATTCTTCGAGAATTTCTTTGCGGTCATTTCTACCTTCAATTGGTTCGAAATTCACTGCCATCCGACCGTGAGATAGCTTCTTTACTTCCCCATGTTTGAATCCAAGAACCAAGGTATAAACCCGTTCCAGATCATAGACGAGAAAGTAAAGTAGAATTCCTACAGGTGTCCAGAACTCCTGAACAGGATCGTAATCAATCTCATGCGGATGGGCACCGTTATACTTTTCCATCATGTACACTTCCGCAGCTTGATCTGGTGTATAGATCCACGTTACAAGATCAGCCATTTGACCTCACATAGAAATATCCTTTTATTATTATAACACAATAATTATAAACAAGTCAAACTTACTATATTAGTCGTTTCGTGGGCGAAGTGTTGGGAAGAGAATTACTTCCTTGATGTTCCTGGCTCCTGTGAGAAGCATGGTTAGACGGTCTATACCAATACCCACCCCACCGGCTGGCGGCATGCCGTATTCCATGGCTTCTAAAAATTCTTCGTCGAGTGGTTGCGCATCCTTTTCCCCTTTCTTTAACACTTTCTCCTGTGCTTCGAAGCGTGCACGCTGATCTAAGGGATCATTTAATTCTGAAAAGGCTTTTACAAGTTCGAAACTCCCAGCATAAAATTGAAATGCATCCACAAGCTTATCACTTAGAGGTAAGCGTTTGGTAAGTGGCAAATAATCTACTGGATAATCTATAAGGAAGGTAGGCTCCATGAGGTTCGGTCTCACGGCACGCTTAAATATGCCGTCTAAGATCTTCACTGCGCTGTCCGAGTGCTCCACTTCTACTCCGAGCCTCTCTGCTTCTGTCACCAAGTCCTCACGAGTGGCGTTAAGTGGGTCTATAAGCTCTGTATGAGCACTGAGTACATCTGCATACTTCTCTACTTTAAATTTACTATTAAAATCAATCCGGTTTTCGTCAAAATTTATAATCCCGTCTGAGCTCACTGCCTTCACCACTCTTCTTATCATATCTTCCACAAACTCACGCTGCTTTTCTGCATCAGAATATGCTTCATAGAACTCGAGCATGGTAAATTCGGGGTTATGTGTGGAGTCTATTCCCTCATTTCTGAAATCTCTGGCAAATTCATACACTCGTGGAAATCCTCCTATAAGAAGTCTCTTGAGATACAGCTCATCAGATATACGAAGATACAGATCCATGTCGAGTGCATTATGATGAGTGACGAAAGGTTCTGCAGATGCTCCGCCATATAGTGGCTGGAGGGCCGGAGTCTCCGTCTCGATAAATCCCCTCTCCTCAAGTGCTCTTCTTAACTCTTGCACCACCCTGGCACGTGTTATGAATCTCGTTTTAACTTCTTCATTCGAGAGAGTATCGAGGTATCTCTTTCTGAATCTCTCTTCGGTATCAGTGAGACCATGCCACTTCTCTGGAAGCGGGCGCAAAGACTTAGAAAGCATTCTTAGACTTTCCACCAAAATAGTTTTTTCTTCTTTCTTGGTTAAAAATAGTGTGCCTTTAACCTCTATGAAATCCCCTATGTCGAAAGTCTCATTGAATAGATCAAAATCGCTCTCGGAAGTAGGTTCTCCCCGCTTAAGTAACCCCTGGAACTTGCCTGTGCCATCGTGAATGTCGAAAAATACAATCTTCCCCTGTGCACGAATAGAGAGAATACGTCCCAGAAGAGTAAGCTTGCCTTTATCTTTCAAACTCTCAAACTCTCCGAGAACTTCTTTAAGTGTTTTATCGAAATGAGAATCAATAGGGTACGGATTAATACCCTTCTCCTTGAGAATCTCTAACTTTCTCAGACGTGCCTCTCTTATCTCTTCAATGGAAGCCACACTCTTATTTTATATCAATAACCTTGTAGGTCACAGCGCCACTAGGTGCGTTAAATGAAAAGACTTCACCCTTCGACTTTCCTCTTACTGCCAAACCCAGTGGAGAACGGACAGATATAAGTCCCTTCACTGCATCGGTCTCTTCTGAACCCACTAGTGTGTATGTCTTTCTCGATTTGTCTCCAGTTCTTTCTACAGTTACAACGGAACCTACGTTTGCAGTACTTGTGTCGTGGGCAGAGACAATTTGTGCAGACTTAAGAAGGGATTCCAGGTGATTAATCCTATCTTCAACTATAGCTTGGGTATTACGAGCTTCGTGGTACTCAGCATTTTCCGAGAGATCTCCGAGAGACTTGGCATACTCGAGTTGCTTGGCAATCTCGGTGCGCTTGGTCGATTTAAGATATTCTAACTCCTTCTTGAACTCATCGAACTTGGTCTGGGTAAGGTATTCCTTGTCTGTATTCATGATAAAAAATTATGCGGCTTATATTACAATTATTTCCCCTAAAAATCAAATTTATTATAAACACCCTATTTAAAGTACTCTGGTGCGTTCGTTGCCATCCAGTCCAGTGTCTGGCGCATGACGTAAGGTCCGCCGACGAGGTTCTCTACAGGTCCCTTCTCCATGATGATAGCGAAAGCGTAGTGCGGATCCTCGTAAGGGAAGAAGCCTGTGACCCACGAGTTTACAAACTGCTTCTTCGAGCCCAGTTCTGCTGTACCAGTCTTGGCTGCTACGTGCACATCGGACATATTGAGACTTACTGCCACTCCGCCCGTCACGCCCCGCCTCATACCCTCCCTTACCACTTGGAAGTCTGTCTCAGGAAGATCGACATGTCTAAAAAGTCTTTGGTCCGGTGCTCTTCCACCTTGTAGAATTGAGGGTACAAGTAAGTCTCCCCCGTTAGCTATGGATCCCACCCACCTCACCGCCTCCAGTGGTGTCACCTGAGTACCGTACTGGCCAATGGATGTGTGGTAAGTATCTCCAATGCGCCACGGATCTCCCGGGAAATGTATATTCTTCCAGTCTGGTGTGGCTATGACTCCACTTGTCTCTCCTGGAAGATCTATCCCCGTCTCTTCGGTAAGGCCGAACATACTGAAGTATTTATCGATATTAGAGATTCCAAGACCGTGCTGGTCTTGGAACCCTCCACCAACTTCGTAGAAGTAGACATCGGAAGACACTGCTAAAGCATCTCGCATATCTACCCAACCATTGGCTCTCCAGTCCTTGAATACAGATGGATGTTCTGGGTCATAGGGGTTAGGCAGTGATATGGATCCCGTACTCAGAAGTTTCTTAAGAGGATCGATTACTCCTTCACTAAGAGCACCCAGTGCCATAAGGGGCTTCACGATAGATCCTGGAGTATAAAGACCAGATACAATTCTATTTAAAAATGGATTGGACGGATCTGTCAGAAGTTTCGAAATGGCTTCTCTGTCATCTCCCTTCGTAACCACATTGGGATCGAACTCAGGATAACTCGTCATGGCTAAAACTTCTCCCGTTTTTACATCCATAACTACTGCTGCACCACCTTGGAAGCCTTTATCTAGGGCTAGAGACTTAATATTTTCGTATAGATTTTCTGTAAGCTTGGCATCGACCGAGAGATGCAGATCTTTACCGTCATGTGGTAGCTCTATGACATTCTCTGAAATGGTCTTGCCTAGGGCGTCCGTCTCAGTAATCTTCAAGCCATTTTTACCACTAAGCAGATTGTTGTATTGCTTCTCCACTCCCGAGACTCCCTTGAACTCTTCTTGGTAAAAAAATCCTGAAGAATCTTTCATTGGATACTTCACATATCCGAGTACATGTGAGAGTCCCGGAGCAGTATAGACTCTGTCGGCGAACTCCTGTGTCCCTTCCTTTATAGAATTAGAAGCGAGCTCAACTCCATTCCTGTCATATATCAGTCCTCTGTTCGCAATTATAAGAGAATGAGCAAGGCGGTTATTCTCAGAAATTTTTTCATATTCATCACCTTTGGCTACTTGAAGACCCCAGAGCTTGGCTCCGAAGATACATATGACAAGTATGGACAAGCACTTGATGAAGAGGAAAGTTTTGGTGCTGATGGGCTTCTCGATGTGACCTTGGAAGCGATCGTAGTCTATGCCTGGAAGGTTTGTAGAGTCTAGAAATATGTCTTCAGGGTCAATGTCCTTGTATCTTCTCTTAACTTTAAATTTTCTAAAGATTTGATTCAGCATTGAACCTGAATAGTTTTCTAATGGGCAAAAATATGACGATAAGTATACTCTCGAGAAGGGCCAAGGGAAAGCCGAAGACTGGTAGATTTTTAAAACCGTATAATGTATCTGCTAAAAGTGCTAAAAATATTCCTTCCCAGAAAAAAGGAAAAAAGAAAGTAGAAATAAGGACCAGTGGAAGATATATCCAGTAGGGAGCAAGGATAATAGAGAGGATAAGTATCATAATTACTAAACTTCTCTTATTCATCTTAGTTATGTGAAATGCTTACAAAGCGAAGTGTCTGAAGATTTACTGGTACACTTGCCAGGGCCTTCTTGAAGCCCTCTGTGGGGGTCTCCTCCACGTCTCCCACTACTGCCATCAGTCTCGGATCTATGGGGCTTGAAAGTATCTTGTCTCCAACTTCTACTTCAGCAGTGCGAGGTAAAATCATCTCGAAATTTCCTCCTCCCTTACCTACCAGAGTCACAGGCAGAAGATTTCTTTCTAGTATGGCATCAGTTTTCTCTCCACTGGTTGTGAAGAGCACCACCTGAGAGGTATTAGAGAAGGATTCGAAGACTTTTCCCAAGATTGGGCCCTCGGGGACAGAAACTGTCTCTCCGACAGAAATATTATTTTCTTTACCTGCATCTATTACTAAAACATCATAAGAAGTCTTGGGAGGTCGACTTATAACAGTGGCCGCAATCCCTGCATCACTTGCCTCACGACCGTATGTAGAAAGTAATGAGTCCTTCGTCCCTTCTATAACACGACATGATAGGACGAGATTATCTTGAGCAGCAATTTCTGCTTTCAAATTCTCATTTTCTTGGATAAGGGCTTCCTTAGAGCGGAAAAAGTCGCTCAAGTTTTTAACCCCGCGACTAAATGCATTCTCGCCTTTCCATACTGGGGACAAGACTCTATAAAGAAACCCCCGTGTGAGTGGGAAGACTATTGCTCCGACTATAAAAAGGGCGATGATTATGAGGATCCTTCCCGATGTACTCTGGGATGAATTATTTTTGCGGAAGGTCGTCTTCATTTTGAACTAATATACTCTCATAAGTAGGAAGATCCTCTAGTATGATACCAGTACCACGTGCTACAGCAGTGACTGGATCAGGAGCCAGATGCACTGGGATATTTAATTCACTCTCCATAAGTTGTCCCAGTCCCTGGATAAGCGCCCCGCCTCCGGTCAGGTATATTCCTCTTTCTAAAACATCATTCAAGATATCAGGAGGAGCAATCTCTACTACTTCCTTAAGCGCATTGATAAGACTCTCAATGGAAGGAGAAAGAGCCTCACGCATATCTGCATCTGTTATTACTACTTCACGGGGAAGTCCAGTTACTAAGTCTCTACCTTTGACCCTGGCCTCAAGCACCGTCTCTCCGGGAAGCACTGAACCAATAGCCATTTTCACCACCTCCGCAGTCTTCTCACCGATTAAAATCTTAAACTGACTTCTTATATATGAAATAATATCTTGGTTGAATTTCTCTCCGGCTACTCGCAAGTTCTTAGACCTTACTAATCCTCCGAGAGAAATGAGAGCAATGTCCGAGGTTCCTCCTCCTATATCTACAATCATATTCCCCACAGGTTCGAATATGGGGAGCCTGAGGCCAATAGCTGCTGCCATGGGTTCTTCCACAATATATACAATTCCTGCTCCAGCATTCCTAGCCGCATCTCTGACTGCACGAGTTTCTACCGAAGTAATTCCTGAAGGTACTCCTACCACTACTCTTGGACCAAGGAGTTTATGTCTGCCTTGAACGCGACTTAGTAGATACGCGAGCATTTCTTCTGTCACCTCGAAGTCAGAAATCACTCCATCTACTAGAGGCTTCACCGCAGTGATATGAGACGGCGTGCGACCAAGCATTTCCTTAGCTTGATTGCCCACTGCTACCACCCGACCGGTCTTTTCATTGACTGCTACTACTGAGGGTTCACTGAGAACTATTCCTTGTCCACGCACATAAACCAGAGTATTCGCAGTACCCAGGTCTATACCAATATCATGGGAGAAAAATCTCCTTATAGTTTCCTTTATATCCGCCATTGTGTTACTTCAAAGAATGAACCAAACTTTCGACTGTCTCCAATTTCTCTTCTCCGGTCTTACGATTCTTAACTTCGAGTTTACCCTCGTGTTTCTCACCGACTACTACCCGCACAGGAAGTCCGAGGAGATCTGCATCATTAAACTTCTCTCCGGCGCTTATATCTCTGTCATCATAGAGAGCCTCTATCCCGACTTCATTTAGCTTGTTATAAACTTCCTGAGCTTTTGCCTTCAATTTTTCTCCTAGTGAGAGAATATGCACCCTAAAAGGAGCAATGCTTTCTGGCCATACTATACCTTTTTCATCCGAAAGTGCCTCTACCACTACCCCCATAAGTCGTGTTATGCCTATGCCATAAGAGCCCAGGGTTACTGGGAGTGACTTACCACTCTCATCCTTAAAAAAGAGCCCTAAAGCCTCAGATTTAGCCCCACCGAAGCTAAAGATATTCCCCACTTCGGAAGCTGCCACTTCCTCGAGATCACTCTTTTTAAGTCCAAGCTTCTCTAATACACCACCCTGTAATACCTCTTTATTTATGGCAACTTTCTTCTCTCTACTTAAATAAATTGTATCTTCTCCAGTCGGAAGTACAGTTTGAAATTCGTGACTGAAGTCTGTAAAAGCTCCTCCAGATGCATATGTTAAAAATGTCTTTTCTCCAAGCCCAACCCGTTCAAATATCCGGTGATAAGCTTCTACCACCGAGTCATAAAACTTCTTATGCGACTCCTCATCAGTCGTATACGAATACATATCCTTCATGACGAATTCACGTCCTCGCATGATGCCAGACTTGGCGCGGAGTTCATTCCTGAGCTTGGTCTGGAATTGGTAGACATATACAGGGAGGTCTTTATAACTTCCAATGAAGTTTTTCATCATTTCTGTGATCGGCTCCTCGTGTGACCAACCGAAGCCTACTTCTGCTCCGCTCTTAAGGCTAGATTTAAACCACACATCTACCTTCTCATCACTCCATCGATCCGTTACTTCCCAGAGTTCCTTGCGCTGAAGTGTGGTCATGATGATCTCCTCTCCACCAATCTTGTTCATCTCCTCACGCACAATATTCTTAATCTTTTCTAAGACGCGCAAGCCTAGTGGCAGATATGCATAAACTCCTGCCATTTCCTTATGTATGAAGCCACCTCTTATGAGAAGCTCCGCATTCTTAGAAACCTCATCCTTAGGCGTTTCTCTCCTAGTTTTAGTGAATAACTCACTCTGTCGCATAGACACAAGTGTACCAAAAGAAGCTAAAAAACAAAGGCTTATGCTGCAGCTTGATGGGACTCACCTTGATTCGAATAAATTCGTCCTTCTATCTCCTGTAGAACCTCGTCTTGGTCTTGTTCCCACCTTTCCATAAAACTTGGATCCTCTCTGACCATAGAGTCAAACTCACTTCTAAACTCCTTTCCATAATTATCTGCCCAGTTCACTGCAACTTTATTAAATGACTCTTTCCCTATTTCATCCAGTTTAAGGCCATGACTCATGGCGAAACGTACCATCAGTTTAATCTGCATATCATTTCCCAGTGCGTATTTTTCTTTTTCGCTAATATGCTCATTAGCATTAAAACTTTCTATACCCATATGTTTATAATTAAGACGAGTAACGAACCTATACCTTAATTATAACAAGTGAGCTACATCACGCACGGTAATTATCACCATAAGGAGGATAAGTAGGGCGAAACTGGCTGTGTTTAGGATATTAAAGACTTTTGTAGGTATTTTTCTTCGAGTTATGCCTTCAATGATGACGATAAGCATCCTTCCTCCATCGAGTGCCGGGAATGGGAAGAGGTTTATGACAGCCAAGTTTATGGATATCAGAGCAGTAAAGGTGAGTAAATATACGAAGCCTAGGCTACGCACGTCTCCGACCATACTTACAAGTCCAACCGGTCCTGTCACTTCATTTAAACTGGCATGACCCACAAATGCCCGACCGACCAGAGAGACTAGAGCTCTGACGGTCTCTACGGCTAGAGCCCAAGTGGTTTTCAGTCCCTCCCACAGAGCTTTTAAAGGTGCGAGTTTAACAGTTCCAACCACATCCATGGCTACCCCGACAGCAGGCTTACCTTCGATGATACCGTTTACTGGAGTAACTACTTTAGTAATTGTTTCCTCACCTCGTAAAACTCTAAATGTAAGCGAGGTAGCCGACTGACCAATGAACCTTGCAGCTTTATCAGGACTTAAATCCGTACAGTCCGCCTCGCGACAAAGTGAAAGTATTTTATCCCCACTCTTAAGTCCACTAGTAGCAGCCGGAGAACCAGGTACCACTACAGTGATCACTGTGTGAGCATCCTCTGCTGGTAACCCTTGGCTCACTGGAGATGGAATACCCGACATGAAGCCTATAGATATAAGAGCCCATGCGAAGATAAAGTTAGCGATAACTCCTGCAGCTAGTACAGCCACTTGGATATAGCGCGGTTTAGATGTCATCTTGTCTTGTCCATCTTGTTCTTCATAATTCTCTCCGAAGATCTTCACGAATCCGCCGAAGGGTAGCCAGTTTAGAGTAAACTCAGTTCCTTTCCATGAAAAAAGTTTCTTGGCACGAGGAGGATAACCAAGTCCGAACTCATCTACTCTTATGCCACTCTTCTTCGCTATGAAGAAGTGTCCAGCCTCGTGCACTAGCACAAGGATGCTCAAAATGATTAAGAAAATTATTATTGTCATTAGGAATTATTCTAAAATTTCTTTCTCTTTCTTCTCTAGGATATCCTCAAGCTTTTTATTAGCTTCATCTATAAGTTTCTGAAGTTCATTCTTCTCGCGCGTCTTTTCATCTTCACTTAACTTTCCTTCCTTCTCTTGTTTGTCCAGGTCATTAAGCACTTTCTGACGTTCACTCCTAAGCGCTATGCGAGCCTCTTCTAGCTTCTGCTTTGCCAGTTTTATCAACACTTGTCTTCTATCATTTGTTAAATCAGGAAAAGAAACTCTTAATCCCTTATCATCCATCGATACTGACACTCCCAAGTTCGCTTCACGAATAGCCATATCAATACTTGATGCAACTGACTTATCCCAAGGAGTTATACGGAGAGATTTCGGCCCCTCGCTTAGAACTGAGGCCACATGGCTTATGGGTGTCTTTGTACCATACGAGTCGACAGATACAGTATCTAAAACAGCTGGAGATGCCTGGCCCCCGCGGAGGCTTGTGTATTCCTTCTTGAGCCACTCCGTAGTTCTCTCAACTTCAGACTTGAATGCAGAAAAGTTATAGGCCATGTGTAAATCATAACATGTTCTAATGCCTCAAAAACCTTAATCTAAGCTATATAACAAAGGCTAAGTGCTCGAGGATGAGGCGCGGTAGGGCGGCGGGGTCGTCGGAGTACTTACGGAGTTTAAAAACTTTCTTAAGCGTTTCAGTTGGGACCTTGGAAGATTTCAGATTTGTAAGAAGTGAGTCAAGAAACCCTGTAAGCCCTTCCCTACCCTCTGTGTCTACAAACTCTTTGACAAAATCTAGCCTCTTCCTCAAGCTCATTTTTACAAATTCGGCGGAAGAATCTTGAGAATTTTTATCTCGTCGGAGCCCACTTGTGGGTAAAGAGGAAAAATTATCAAGATTCGGACGCACCGAATACACTCTCGAAAGAATTGTCGGTAGGAAAAGACTCTCATCTCTACCGAAGATTATGAACTGGGTGTTCTGAATTGGTTCTTCAAGGGTTTTTAAGAGTGCATTCTGCGACTCTGGAGTGTACTTATTGTATCGAAGTATAAATATCCGTTTATTTTTAAAACCTTTTGTACTTGCCCGCTCCTTTAACACTCTCGCTTCTTCAATTGTAAACGTATCTCCCAGAAACTGGGTTATATCTGGATCACCTTGGGGCTTTATAAGATTGTCATACAAGAAAATATCTTGGGAGTGACTATCTCCCAAAACAAGATATGCATGATGAGATAATTTATCTTGGCTTTTGGACACCTAGAAGTTGTACGTCGAAGACGAGGGTAGCATTAGGAGGGATAGGTCCTACGCCATTCTCACCATATGCATACTCCGGTGAGATTATGAGTCTTCTTGTACCACCGACTCTCATACCAGCCACACCTTCATCCCATCCACGGATAACCTGCCCCACTCCGAGTGTAAATGTAAACGGCTCTCCTCTGTCGAGCGAGCTGTCGAAGATCTTTCCGCTTGTTAGTTGACCTACGTAGTGCACAGTGACAGTGTCGCCTGGGGAAGCCACATCTCCCTTACCTACTACTGTGTCTTGGACTTGAACACCTGGATTTTGTGATGCCTCCATGGAAGATGCTACTTGTTGTGGATTAAAGAAATTAATAACTGCATTACCGAACAGAACGAATGTAAGAACTGCCAAGGAACATCCTATGGCAATCCATTCTTTAGTGCTCTTGGTTTTCATAATTTTGGGTTACCTATATATGATACAATATGCACCAATATGGATCTAGAAGAAAAGTGGAAAGCCAGACGGGAGGAAAGAGCTCTCAAGCGCGAGGCCCGTGCCCTCCCAGCCTGGACTCGAGAGAAAATGGAAGAGACAGCAAGGGAGCGCATCGAGGAGATCTCTAAAGAATTTAAGGATGGTTTCAGCTTTCTGGAGAATTATCCCAAGACAGTTACCTTCTTCGGCTCGAATCAGTTTAAAGAAGATAACACTTACTACCAGAATGCCCGCACACTTGCCGGTCGTATTGTGACAGAACTCGGATATTCGGTGGTCTCTGGCGGCGGCCCAGGCATTATGGAGGCGGCCAACCGCGGTGCATTCGAGGCCAATGGAGAGTCTCTAGGCCTTACCATCAAGCTTCCTCACGAACAGATTATAAATAAATTCATAAGTCACGAGGTTGACTCTTACTACTTCTTTGTCCGTAAAGTTCTTCTTTCTTTCTCTTCAGAAGCATTTATATTCTTCCCCGGAGGATACGGCACGCTCGATGAATTTTTCGAAATTATTACTCTTCTTCAAACTGGAAAGATTGTTGGTACTCCACTTATCTGTGTGGGAAAAGATTACTGGAAGGCTCTTGAGCGCTTCATGCAGGCAGAGCTCCTCTCTAGGAGCACCATACTGCCAGAAGATCTCCTTCTCTACACTATCACCGATGATCTTGATGAAGTCTTACGCATCATTAGAGAAACTCCTATACGAGTAAACTTACCCTTCAAGGGTGGTATAAACGCTAAGGTTGAGCCAGTTAAGGAGTAGCTACACCAAGCTTAATGCAAGTGTGACTTGATCTCCTCCAGGTCGTGCTTGATTTCTTTTATGACGTGTCGGAGTCTTTCCACTTCATCTTCTTCTAGACGAATCTCGTCGCGCGTCTTTTCGTCGATTCTCTTTTCATCTCTAAGTCCTGACACAAGAAGTCTAGTACCCAAGAAAAAGGATACGAAGGTTCCCGTAAGAAGCATGAGGATTATGCTTACTATGATAGAAGTGAGAGAGCCCACATCGTAGTCATCTGCCAAGTGCCAAACTCCTCTCCAGAAAAGCACCACCGACACACCAGCGATAAATGCATAAAGTTGTGGGTAGCCGCTTAAGTGATGCCTGACTTGGTCCTCGAGTCGATCAAACCATTTTATGATTCTCATATAACCAGGATATATTCTTTTGGATCTTTGTGCTACTTGAAAAATATTGGGACAACTAAATACTTAGAAGTTGAGGCTTGTCCGGAAGGGTTATCATTTAAGAAGACCAATGCACCAGCCACAGTACCTGTAGCATGAGTGAAGTTAATGGTGCCTTTAAAGGGTACGAAGTCCGTTGTCATCCAGTCACTTTGGGCTTGTATAGTACCTTGTCCTAAAGTGGCACCTGTGGTGTCTATAATAACCACCGGAGCACTAGCCTCGAAGTACCAAGTACCTCGAGCTTTACCTGTCACTGTTATAGGGGAAATTATGCTATCCCCCTGCTTGGGAGTTGTGACCACAATGTCGTTAGCTGTAGCTGGACTTCCGACAGAGCGAGTTACTGTACTTGGAGTGGAAGAACTATTTCCATTATCAGTCGAATTCGTGCCGGTATTGTCTGTGGTATTGGGGAGTGGAGTGGGACTTTCATTACGCTTATATAAATACCATCCTCCCACAAGCACGACGATAATGAGTATCCAGGTGATTAGGCTTTTCATGATTTTTATTATTAGTGTTGCTTATTATCTCACACCTCTAATATGTATAATAGACGCATGAAGCAAGCAGGTTATATCATCATAATACTCATCTTAGCAATATCAGGATTCCTGTTTTATAAGTTTAGGCATAGCGCTCCCGAAATTATCCAGACTCCTCTGGAGGCCAGAGAAGAGGCTTGGGGAGTCTTCCAGAAATACCTGATAGCTGCCAAGAACCACGATCAGAAAACTCTGTCCTCTACCCTATATAGGACCTCACCTACATGTGAGAACAGTGCTAGCACCACAGACTGCTTTAAGAGAATGGACGAGGCTTACAAGGAGGGCTCCAGTCTCAAAAAGTTAGACTTTACAAATATTTTAAATGACTCTCGCCAGACGATACTCACCACCGAATACAAAATCGAGGAGACAGACCTAGTCAAGGCCAAGGTGCGGAGCCTCATATACTTTGTCCGGAGCGGTCGAGATCTGAAGCTCATTACATTCGAGCAGAATTCGGCTACCTTCACTATGAAGCGAGATACCGACCAAAACACCATGGCACGCCTTGACTTCATAACTCGGGATACTGACAGTGACACATTAGACAATGAAATAGAAACATGCGCATATGTGGGAGCTCCAACAACTTGTATTAAAACTGATCCCACTAACAGAGATACAGATGGAAATGGTCTCTGGGATCCTATCGATAATCTGATTAAAGATCTTAGTCTTTCAAAATAGAAATCAGTTTTTCTAAATTTACCCTCCAAAACGAAAAAGCCTTCCTTTCGGAAATTTCTTGGGCCATTATTCTATTGTATATTTTCTCCTTTAGATCTTCGGGAAGACGCACCTTGCGGATGGATCCGAGACCACTGGGACAATCATCGTTTATCATGTATTTTCGTAGTGTAAGAGCTTACGGAGCTGGCTTAATCCGCGGTTTATACGTACTGAGATAACATTGGCTGACTCGGAGAGTACCTCAGCTATCTCCCGGGGCTTTAACTCCTCGACACATCTGAGATAGACCGCTTCTCTGTAGAGAGGATCAAGCTCAGCGATCTTCTTTAAAAGATAACTCGCTTCTGCATCTATTTCAACCTTAGAGGCAGAGGCCAGTAAGTCATTTTTATCCTCCGCGCCTTCGAAGAGGAGCGATTCGAGGGAAATAGCCTTCTTCCTTCTGTACCAGTCTATGATGAGGTTTCTAGCTATGGCGAACAGAAAAGCTCGTGAGTTCTTCACAATCTTCTCTTGACATAGCGAATTCCAGAAACGCATAAAGGTATCCTGAGTTAGATCTAATGCCAACTCGTGATCAGAGGTGCGTAAAAGGCAGAAGCGGAATACAGAATCCACTTCAGTTTTATAAATCTCTGCGAATCTTGCTTCGACAGGTTGCGTTTCCATTGGGTGAGACGTGTTAGAGGTAAGTTCCTTACGGGGACTAATAATACAACCAATAATACACACCATACGTAATACTATTTCTCTACGAGACAGACAAACACCAGTGTGGTGAATGGATTCATGGGTGTTATGGAGACCCCGGACCCTCTTTGTTAATTATATTATGGTAACAATCTATAAAACACAAGCATATGTTATCCACACACCATAAAGTCTGGATCTTGAAAAGTTCTACGGAATTCTTACTCGACTTGAAGAGTAGCATTTTGAACTGGGCTCGGACTTACACTACTATCTGAACCATTAGATGATTCGACTGATTCAAAATTCTTTCTGAGGACTGAGTATACTCTTGATGCAAGTGCTGCCATATGCGAAGGTGCTCCAGCGTCTTCTGAGCCAATACCCAGTGTGGCATCCTGGATCTCGGATTTAAGGTTGGTCTCAAGATTACCCGTTTCAGCAGAAATGCTGAAGCGATACCATGGATACTTAATGCTTATATTGCCTTGGGAATCTACAGTAGCTTCCACTTGGATATCCACCGGTACCAGTCCAAGAGCTCTTCCGTGTGCTGGGTAGGTCACACTGACTTCTCCATCGTAAAAGACCATGGAGTTCAATTTCTGGTCTGCTTTAAGCGCAGTTAGAGCATATGCGTGGAGATCATCGAGTGTGGCAACATTCTTGGCGCTGACGAGGACTACCGGTGTCTCATCGTCACTACCTTCTATGTCAGCTCTGGTGACACTTACCATGTTCACCTTCATGTCTTCTGCATTTACTGTGCTCTGAGCATTGGGAGCAAAGAAAATGAGAAGAAGAATTCCTAATCCTAATGACACTAGAGGAATCGTGTATTTCATAAGATTAGTTTAGTTTTTAATTAACACTTCGACCCCCAAGTAGAATGTAGTGAGGAGGTCATAAATCCCAAGACGCTAGTTGTCCAAACTTCTTACATCACTTTAATTAGAAATTAAATTTCGTTTTTATTTATACCCTCTTCCTAGAATTAAAATAGAGAACTAAAAGTACCATAAGGATCAAAGAAAATATGGTAAGAGACATAAGAGGTATGGTTACGAACCCGAACTCAAAGACAAATCTCTGAGCACATGAGACACCAGTGGCTGGACATGGCAGACTTCCCCCAATGCTCGACTGAAGTATGGTGTGATACAGTGCAATAGAAAATCCGACAATTGACAAGAGTAGTCCATATGGAAGTGCGGCGCTTCTCTTCTTTAAAAGATCGAATCCGAACAGAAAGACCAGAGGGTACATAAAGATCCTTTGATACCAGCACAGGTCACACGGTGCATATCCAACCCCTAGAGAGTAGACGAGACTTCCGACCAGCCCAAGTAGAGAGAGCGAAAATACTACTACCACTCCCCTTCTTTCTATAAATTTTATTACTGGATTCTTCTCTCGTCTATAGAGAAAGAAGGAGAAGAGACAGAGAGCTAGAACTACTAAACTTACCACAGTGAAGATTCCAGCTAGTCGGTTTATAAGGTCGGCAGACATTAAGCTATCTTAACATTAGCTTCTATGATCTTCTATGAGCTTCTGCGAGGAACCCTAGCTCCAGAACGACGTGCCTCTGAGAGTCCTATGGCTACGGCTTGTCTTCTGCTTCGAACCTTCTTTCTACTCCTTCCTATCTTAAGCTTTCCCTCCTTATACTCGTGCATTACTTTCTTAACCTTCCTCTGGCTAGATTTACTATACTTTCGAGTTTTTGTTGGCATATATTTAATTTAAATACTACTTAATGAAGATGGGCTAGCATTGGGGCACATCTTGAAGTCACACATAGGTGGCACTCGACTTACACGCGAACCATTCGGACACACTCTAACCTCAGCTGTGCAGTAAATGTCTCCACTTTCTTCTTTAACCACTTGAGTATTACGATACAGCTGTGTGACAAGCATCATGAACACTACTGAAATTAGAAACATCGTAGCCCCAATTACTGCTTTCACTTCCTTACCCATATATCTAAGAACGCCCGCCTTTTATATTTCTTACGAAAAACCCCGCAAGTGCGGGGCTTTCTTTAACTCATTAAATCTTTTTTCTTCTGTTCGAATTCTTCTTTACCTATCTCTCCTTTAACATATCGTTCTTCCAAGAGGTTCATGGCTGAACTACCACCCCAACGGCCCCAACCACCCATCTTCCTGCGTCTAAGAAGTTTAAGGATAATGACAACTATAAGCACCCAGAAGACTAGTTCCAGTATTCCGCCCAAGAAGTGCTCCGGTCTGCCATACCCATACATAATGTTGTATCCCATCGTAATTTATGTATTTTAGCTATTAATTATTTATATTATAACACTAATCGAACTTAAAAAATGGATTGTATGCAATCTCCCAGAGGTATCCGTCTGGGTCAGCGAAGTATCCTGAGTACCCTCCCCAGTCAGTCTCCATAGGAGACTTAGTGATCTTGGCTCCCTCTGCCCGGGCAAGTTCTAGAACCCTATCTACCTCTTCTTTATTAGCAACATTCTGAGCGAGTGAGAATCCGTTAAAGCCTGTCCCCTCGCCAGAGACACTAGCATCTTCTGCAAGTTTATCCTTAGGGAATAGGGCAAGCCAAGTATATTTAGATTCGAAGAAGGATATGGCCCCCTTCTGAGAGTAAGGACTTAGAGTAAACTTCATCCTCTGATAGAAGTCCGTGGAGACACTAAGATCCTTGACACCCAAGGTAATTATGGATATTCGCGGATTCATGATGACCCCACTAGTATCTAGGAAAGCATTCAGCTTGTAAAGGGTTCCGAACTCCTTCTCCAGGCCAACCAAACTGAGGTCAAAGTGAGGAAAATAGTAACTACCCAGCCGGATAGAAGCTCAAGTCCTATATGGTGAATCCTAGCTTCCACTTCTCTTAGAGACCTCCCAGCTAGTACATACGTAGCACCATTTGGGCTTTTCTCTGTTTCCACTATTACTGCCGCTATGCGCACATCTGGTGAAGGCTGCCATGTCACTCTGCTTTCTCTATTCTTTACACTTTCTAAGACGCCCTTCGGCACATTGAAGTCTTTCCCGTTTAGGAGAGCGGTACTCATTATCTGATTACCCTTGATGTCGTAAATAATTATAAATGGAGAGAGACTCTGACTTACCTCAGTCTTCGAATCTTGGGAGAACGACTGGAGTGGAGCTCCGTTATCTATGTAATTGGCTGCATCCTCGGCCAGAGCTACTTGAGGATCATTAGCGGAACTTCTGCTACTCTGCTGCATTGCACCGAATATTCCTAAAAATACAAACGTCACAGCTACAAGTAACGGGAAAGATTTTCTAAATATATTCATTCTTTTATTCTAATACATTCCACATCCCGGGGTCTGCTCCCCCATCTATCTTAAATATAGATACTCCTCTTATGCCAAGCTTCTTGGCTAGCGCCACCTTGTCTTGTATAGCTTGGGCATCAGACCACCACATCAGTCTGAAGCTTGGACTGTGAAGGGCGACTAAGATGTTTGCAACTGGTGGTATACCATCTGTTCCTGGTCTATATATTAGCGAGAGTTCTCCAGCAGCATTCCTATAAACTGGTACTCCAGAAGTGTTGGCGAAGTCGAGAGCGTAGCGTGGATTAAATGCCCAGAGAAGTTTGTACTTGTAACCTTCCACCAGTGGAGTAACTTCGTACTCGTATCCATAAGTAGCTATACCAAGCATAAGCTTCTTCTTGGGAAAATACTGGAGAGCAAGCTTCATAACCTTCTCAACCCATTTGGGGTCAGCCACAGGAGAGTACGGATCAGAAGTCTCTGCCGCGAGCTTCTTGTCCACCACTCTCTGGTCGTAGGTCATGATACGCACTCTGTCGCAGTACTTGTTAAGCTCCTTATAATCATCATTAGAGTTAGGAATACTTGGGTCTCTTGCTAACGAGTCCTTAGGTGTGCGAGCTTCTATGGTGCACATCACCCACTTGTTGCCTATAGCTTTATATAAATCTCTGAGAAATATGGAATAGTACGGAGAGGTAGAGGGACTTCTAGCTTCATAATCGATGTCTACTCCGTCGAAGTTGTGGGAGTAAACCATTTGTACTATAGCTTGGATATGAGCATCTCTAAGAGTCTTACTCGTAAGTATGGCATCCATATGCTCTCCACTTCCGGACATGATCGTGGGGATCACCCTGACATTTTTCGACTGGGCTGTCCTGACGAAACTTGTCCAAGGGTCAGTATCCATGCCACCCGCATCATAAAGTGTCCCATCAGCCTTCACGGTATATACGAACGGATCAATCTCGGTGAATGCGTCCAGATGTCCTAATGCCTCTTGGGTCCCAGTAGCCGATCTCCAGTAAGGAATCCAGCCAGAAACTTCAAAAGGCTTGGTAATGACTGTGGCATGAGAGAAAGCTGGTGCTAGAAAAAATAAAATGAGGACAAACTTCTTCATTTCCGAATTATAGCACCTTGTGGGCGATGCCCATTTGGACTGCTTCTTCTGGAGTTAGGATGGTGTTCTTCATCATCATGTCGAGAACACGCTCTGTAGAAAGCTTTCCCCCAGTAGCCTCAGAAACAACAGATGCATATTGAAAATCCTTCAGTCTGTCCTCACGAAGCATGTTTTCCATATCTATAGTTGTGAAGCGTCTATCATAACCGAAGGTTCTGCCAGCAAGATGGAAGAGCATGGTAGTATTCCTGGTCATAAACCTCTTTTTCCCAGATAGAAAAACAATAATCCCCGATGAATCCACATCCCCAGAGCCGATGGTCACCAAGTTCGGTTTATACATAGAGTGCATAGCATCATAAAAACTCATCCCTATTCCGGTAGTACCACCGAAAGAGTTTACGAAAAGATGAATCTCCTCAAGCGAATCATCTATTAACAACTTCTTTATACTCGAGAGCTTACTTTCCAAGTTTTCATAGCTCACACCACCGAACCATTCGAGGGTTCTACCCGGCTTGGCAATAAAAATCGGCTCCACTACTGGCGCCGCAATCGACTCATCGACTACTACTCTCTCTAACACTTTTGAAGGTACTTTGGGCATACTTTAATTTAGTATCCCCTATTATAGATAGCCTATTTAAACATTCAAGCATACGCACAAAACCTGGAGAACCATTTTATAGTCTCCAGGAAAAGAGAGCCTCTTTATTGTTTGCCCCCACACGAGTTTCAACTTACCTGTTTTCACCACCTTGGTTGCCACTATTGTCAGAGTTGTCGCCACCATCACGATTCCCACTACGATTCTCGTGTGAAGCCTTGCCACCCTTCCTAGCCGCCTCACGGCGCTCTTCCTCACTCATAGAAGCAAATCCCCTTCCACCACCTGTGTTGTCTTGAGCCATGTTAGTGTAATTAATGAATAATGTGTGGGTGCCCCCACTTATGCTGAGACGTCTGCCTCACTTCGACTCTTACTAGACTTAAAGAGCACTATATTTCTTAAGATTTCGTTAGGCAGCGCTGTATTCTCTGATTTCTTCTGCTCCGAACTTCTTCATAATCTCGCGGGCGGCGTTAGCAGCCACAGAGTTCACCACTAAGAGTATGCCTCCACGTCTAACTCGCTCTTCATACATGCGCGCATCTGACTCACTTACTCCCAGACCACTTAATGCTCCAATGATTCCTCCAGCTGCTGCTCCGGTCAGAGCTCCAGCCGCTGTGGTAGCCGCCACTCCGGTCAGTCCAAGTGCTGCAGCGAGTGGTCCGGCCACGAAGAGTGTGCCGAGTCCTGGTAAGATGCCGTTCGCCACGACGAAGCCAGCGATGGCACCCAAGATTGCTCCCGTACCTGCACCGCTTGCAGCGCGAGTACCCATACGCTCACCGGTGGAGTGAGTAGCTTTTATATCTCCCTCGGGTGCAGCGTACATGTAAGAAATTTCTGCATCAGGAATCCCTATAGAACGAAGTTCATTTATCGCGCTGTCGGCAGATACTCGGTTGTCGAAAACGCCTACTATTGTTGTTGCCATATTTTTAACTATTAGCTTATATATGCTGAGACGTTAAAAACTGGCGCACGTTACTTGACTCTACTTTAAAATCCTAGTTTCTCTTTAATTATTAGAACGTGGACCTTGCGTCCCATCATCGGATTCTCTCGGTGTAGGATAAGAGTTTTTGAATGCATGGTATGAGACTTATAAGGACTTGCGAGTAGTCTCTTGTCCTCAAGCGGCAGCACGTACTTCTCTAAGCGCTCCAGAGCACTAGGCAAGTCTCTAGCTATCTTCTGGAAACCAACCACTAGTATCAAATTCTGCGAGGTGAAGGCCAGGTGTGGAAGCTGACTGCCAGTATTCGACGCTATGACCATTTCCCCACTCCTCGAGAGGGCATGGACACTTCCGAGGTAAAAGTCAGAAACTACCGAGTGCTTGCGTAGCTCGGCTTGTTTCTCTGAGTCTGTCTCGGACAATATGTTTTCATGTAAATTCTTCCATCCATGCTCTCCACTCTTTAAGTAATCTATAAATCCTATTTCTTGTAGTGTTACTGATGCTCCGTTCATTACAGATGCGCTCTTAGGAATTAATTCTTTAATTCTATTTAATGCACTGTCTCTGCTTTCAAGCACTTCTGGCATGAAGCCGCGCTCCTTGAGAGCGGCGACAGTGGCTTCAATCTCTTCCTCTTTTGGAGTCTGGTCGTAGGTCATAGTTTTTTAATTTTATTAATGAGTCTCGGGGAAAGCGATGCGGTCAATGATCTGATCTATGTTGAATGAGTTTCTCTCGTTAGTACACTCAGTTTTCTGTGGGTCTTCATAGTTCAGACATTGTGGTAAACGAAGTGTGAAAGTTAAGATGTCTACCTTGCCAGATTTCTCGTATGCATAGGCGTACTGGTCATAAGTACTTCCTGCTGCCCCTTGCCTCTCCAAAGTGACACAATATGTGTGGCCGTTTATCTGTCTCTTGACCGTTTGTCCAGCAGTAGCTGTGACAGAACCCGCCGGAGTACAAGAGAAGGGACCACTTACCACCTGGAGCATGGGTGGCCAGTCTTGTCCTTGGATGTATTTAGTACCTAGATCTGTAGGACTCTGGCCGACTGGCATTGTGCCAGAACTACTACCAGAATTAGTACTAGTACTCATTCCACCTGTATCTGGTATAGATACGGGTATAGACTTTCTAGTGGCAGCATAAAGTCCGGCAATAATTATAATTGCAATAAGAATACCTAGTCCTGGTTTATACATAAACGTTTAGACGTATTAGTCTGGTAAAATTATCTATGATTTACGAGAGGTGCTTGGAGACGAGCTTGGTCATCTCGAACATACTCACCTGCCTCTTACCCCTAAAGACTGCTTTAAGCTTCTCGTCAGAGTTAATGTTTCTTCTATTCTTCTTGTCTTGAAGGCCATGCTTCCTTATATAACCCCAAAGCTTCTTGGTCACCTCTGTGCGGGGCATGGGACCCTTACCTACTACAGCACCCAAGACTAGATCAATCTTCATTGGCTTCATGAATGCTCCACCTGCTTTCCTTTTCCCACTGGATTTTTTGGCTGATTTTCTTACCGACTTTTTAGCTGACTTCTTCACTGTTTTCTTTTTTGCTTTTGCCATCTTTTATCTGATTATCTGTTATATGTATAAAGTATAGAGGAGAATCTATTTCTTCTCCACTATGATAGTGCACTTCGTAAGCAGTGCTGCCGCTGCCCCCACTGCCGCTAGCATTGGAGCCAGAAGCGCTCCTATGGCACCCACGGTGAGTGGGATGTCTAAGACTGTATCCCCCTTCTCGTTCTTTATGGTAATCTTCCTGGCATTACCTTCTCTTATAAGCTCCTTCACCTTGTGTAGAACTTCCTCCCCATTAATTTTGAATTCTTCTTGTGACATGTCTGTATAGACGAGCTGGTAATGCGTTTATGATAGCAAAACTCTCGACTACTTGAGGGGCCCAGCAGGTTCGTATGTGGCAAAGATGACACCAGTTGTTGAGATTTTGGAATCAACAAGTTTGAAGTTCTGTGCTTGAGTTCCTTCCGCAAAAAGCTTCTTACCTTGGCCTATCGTAATAGGGTATATCAGTAGATGCATCCGATCGATCAAATGTTCTTTGAGTAATGTCTGAATGAGGTTCCCACTACCCCATACCCATAAATCTGGACCATCCTCTTCTTTGAGTTTCTTAATCTCTGTCGCAATATTACCAGTAACACAAACAGAATTATTCCAAGATGGCTTGAATGATTTATGAGACACAACATACTTCCTTGTCTTATTAAAAGGTTCGGCCACCTCTAGATCAGTCTTCGCGGTTGGCCAGAATGAGGCAAAGATATCATAAGTAACTCTCCCCAGAAGTAGTTCAAACGGAATATTAAAGAATCCACTGATAATAGAATTCGTTATATCGTCCGTGGGATATGACATTTGCCAGCCGCCATGTGTGAACCCGCCCGTCTTGTCCTCCTCCGGACCTCCTGGTGCCTGCATGACACCATCAAGCGTGACAAACGTAGCCGTAATTATTTTTCTCATCTTTATATCATAGCAAAAGAGAACAGATCGAATTCTTAACTCAAATAGAAGTAGAAGCCAGAGACTATTATTATCTGAGTAAAAATCGTTAGCAGAAGTTTTTTGGTACCAGTAAGTGAAGAGCTGAACTTGTATACCAACAGAGACAAGGCATAAACGACTAATGCTCCTACCATAACTATGAGTAAGTTCGGACCCTCAGGGTCGTTGAAAAACGAGAACATTGTCCTAGTGCACACGATAGCTGTTATACCCAAGATTAATAATGAAGTCTTTTTTGAATTGAAATTCATATTGTAATTATATAATAAAATTCACTGGCAGTTAATTAGAATCTGTCACAGACTTCCAAAAAGCTTTCATTTCTGGTAGTTTCAACCTAGACCAGAGGAGATGTTATGACTAATGACCGTCCGTTGAGATCGAGATTCATCCGCATGATTTTAAAAATGGCGGAGACTTACGCCCATGTCGAAGTCACTGATCGAGAAGCTGTAAGGAGATTCTGGGAGAACGACTCGTCCCTAAGAAGGCTCGAGACCCCCAACCCCATGACTAAAGTAGTGAGAGAGTTCAAGAAATATCACGGACACTCCTCCGGCATAAAGGAGCATAGACCCACCTTCCAAGACATCATCCTCCTTGAGGAAGCTTGGGAGTTCTACTGTGAAGAAGTGGGTAAACCCATCGCCTCGTAAGCTGTCACAAGACAGCTTTTTTGTTGAAAATTTCTTCTGCATCGGTTTCGTCTCATCTTTCAAAAAGGCCTAAACTCTGTTAATTTGTACTTATTGCCGGTTCGTCTAATGGTAGGACACCTCCCTTTGGAGGAGGGTATTGGGGTTCGAGTCCCTGACCGGCAGCCAACTCGTGCGTCATTCGAGAGTGATACAATTATTAATAATATTAATATGATAAAAGGAAATTTTCTTGGTGTGAGGATAAGAGTACAGAGTTGGTTTTCATCCGAAGAAAAGTTTCTTAAGACTCCAGTGGGTATATTCTTACTTGGTGCATTCTTGGGAGAACTTGCTCCTGACCCCACAGATGCCATACACTTCTGGCTCCAAGAACACATACTGAGTAACCCCGCTATCTCCTCCACCACTCGCGCATTTCTCCAGATTTTCGACTGGTACTTCATGAGTGCACTGTACTTCCTAATGCTTCTTATATTTGCTTATATTCTCCACATAAGAAAAGTAGACACTGTCAGGCGTATCACCATTGTCGGTGGCGTCATAGGTGTCGGTGTGGTTGTGGGCATCCTGGCTCAATTCTTATCTTCTTAGGATGACCAAGCCTCATTATCCAGTTCAGATAGTCTGGCTCGTTAAATACTCTTGGGCCTTCTGCCAATAATATTTCTGAGAACTTGGAGTTATGAAAGAAGATACTTTACTCTGAGGAAGCCAGATGAAGATGTGCGGGAGATTCTCTGCATCGGGCACTACTTCCCTTTCATCGTTTTCTAATTCAAAAAGAAGCCCCGTGGCGTTCGATATTCTGTTCTCTCCTTTATGAGCTGCATAATAACCAGAGCGGGTCTTACCCAAGTGAGAGATAAGTTTCAAATTCTTATATCCTGTCTCTTCTAGTATTTCTCGCTTAGCAGCTTCTACCGGATCTTCGTCTCCTTCTACTCCACCTATGATAAATGTTTTCCAGCCGAACTTCTGCCAGTCGAGGCACAGCACTTCATCTGTCTCTTTATTATAGACAATGGCATTTATGTTATTTCTCTCTACTACCCTCACGCCCGGCTTCTGCTTGGAATCTTCATCTTCGAAGTATGGGACACCGGTATGCATGTATACAGTATACCCGCTAGTTGCGTTTAACTAGTTTGTGAGTATTCTCTATCCAGACCCTCATACAGACAGAGGTTTTCCATGCGACTTCGTGACGTAGAGTATGGACGTGTCCTTGGAGCAAGCGGAGTACAGGGCTTTTTCGGAGAAGGATACTGGTTCCACCACCTGCCCTTCGGTCCAGATTTCCAGGGAGCTACATTTGTAGCTAAAACGACCACTCTCCTCCCTCGCCCGGGCAACATGCCGCTTCGGAGCGACTTCACTCCTCGCGAACGGCTGCCCAAGTGCATCGTAGTGAAGCCCTGGAAGGGTGTAGCACTAAACGCCGTTGGCCTATCTGGTCCTGGTGCACGAGCTCTTTTCGAGACTGGTCGGTGGCAAGCTCGCACCGACTCGTTTTTCATCTCGTTTATGTCAGTAGCCAGTTCTGCATCAGAACGGAAGACAGAGCTCCGACAGTTTGTAAGAATGTTTTCAGACTATCTGCCAGGGTTCGCTGGAAATGTTGGTCTTCAGATCAACTACTCATGCCCAAATGTCGGCCTGCATGTCGAAGAGCTTACAGAGGAAGTGATGAGTGGATTGGAGATTGCAGCAACTCTTGATATTCCTCTCATGCCCAAGTTCAACGTCGTTCTTCCGGTCGAGATTGCGGCTAATGTGAGTGAGCATCCAGCTTGCGACGCGCTATGCGTCTCGAACACCATCCCTTGGGGCCAGCTACCTAGGCTTATAAACTGGAAAGAACTCTTCGGAAGTGAAGAGTCTCCACTTCAGAGTCTCGGCGGAGGCGGTTTATCTGGAAGGCCCTTACTCCCCATACTTCTGGATTGGCTCACGCGAGCAACTAGAGCTGGAATAGTAAAGCCTATTAACGCCGGAGGCGGTATTCTCTCGAAGGAAGAAGCGCATCAGGTGATATCGAGAGTAGACTCAATCTTCCTCGGCTCAGTGGCCTTTCTACGACCTTGGAGAGTGCAGAGCATCATTAGAGAACTCTAATCACGACCCATATATGGGTCGTTTTTCTATACATTCTATACATGTAGAATTCAAACAGTCTTTATCGAGTCGGTTAGAGCCAACTCGAGTGAGAGTTCTGGAAGTGTAGATCGACCAGAATTTTCAAACGCTTCTATAAAACGCACCAAGGTTTCTGAAGTTAAACTTCCATTGGCCTCTCCTGCAAGTTTCTTTAGAAATTCGAAATCATCTTCAGAAGTCTCAGCCAGGATGTGATTCTCGAGGCCTGCCTTAAGTCTGAGGAGAAATAGGAAGCGCATTCTCTCAAGTATCATCTTGGAGAAAACTTTCATGTCCACATTTCCCTCTCGAGCTAGAGCCACAGCATTAAGACCTTTTTCCAAATTATTTTTCACTATGGCTTCTAAAACATTTCTCACAAGTTCGGCCCGAGGTGCGCCTGTAACATTCTCTACTTCCTCACGAGTAATTTCCTTCTCATTAGTGGATGAAAGAATCTTCTCCAGTATGCCGTGAGAGTCGCGGAAGGATCCGTCGCCGAGAAGTGCTATGAGCTCTGCCGCCTCGGGCAGGAGCTTCACCCCTTCTTTCTTAGCTACTCCTTCTCCAAACTCGCGGAGGATTTTCTGATTGGGTTTTCTAAATACGAATGTCTGGCACCTTGAGATCACAGTCTCTGGAACTTTCTCAAGCTCCGTAGTAGCTAAGATAAATATGACATGCTTCGGCGGCTCCTCAAGAGTTTTTAAAAATGCATTCCAAGCATCACGCGTCAGCATGTGTACTTCGTCGAATATATAAACCTTGTACTTTGAGACAAACGGCAACGTGTTTACGGCTTCACGGATCTCGCGCACATCATCTATGCCTCTGTTCGATGCCGCATCAAGCTCATAAAGATCTTCTGGGGTTGTTCCTACTTCCCTAGCGAATATTCTCGCCACAGAGGTCTTACCTGTACCTCGCGACCCGGAAAAGAGATACGCATGGGCAAGATTCCCAAGCTTTATTTGATTCTCTAAAACCGAGACAATATGGTCTTGACCCACTACATCCTTCCATCCTTGTGGTCTATACTTGCGGTACAAGACCCCACTCTCCTCCTTTTTCTTCATTGCATGAGTATAACAAAAAGCCCGCCTCCGAAGGAGGACAGGCCATATACCCAATAACTATTTACAGAAACTATTTCAGAGACCTAGATCTCACGGCCGTGTACAAGCGGTTGAGTTCAACCGTTACCGGATGATCTCTAATCTCGAATGTGCTCGAGGCTATGAGATTACCGGAAGCCGCCGTCACCGTATGCGTAATGCATGCGATGATTGAAGGGTTCGACGGCGAGTACCCACACTCATCTGCACTACCTGTCCAGATGTAGCGATACTCTCCACCGAAGTGGGAGCCCGCAGTCCACGGGTTCGTAGCGGCGGCGAAGGTCGTATCCTTCTGAACCACCGATACACGCGAGGGATCCGTCGAGTAGTACCATACTCGTGTGTCAGTGGAGCCTGAGATGGTGCAGATTACTCTGCCACCCGTCCCTACTACTCCACTTGCAGATGCCGGAGAACAGACGATCGTCGGTCCTGGTGCGGAGACCACATTCGCATGCGCTGTGACAGAAATGGTGGTATCTGCTGCAGACTTGAGAATAATGACTCCACCTTGGCACGTGGCGATACCCTGGACAGTCAGATCAATCTGATACGTGTTCGTACCAGTCGAGGTGATAACCGGAGCACCGACATATGCCAGACAGTTGCTTGTCCGCACTAACACATCATTACGCACACCTGCAGGCACCGTGTAGGGTACATACAAGTGGTAACGAGTGTTCGCCATGATGGTCGTGTCTGCTGGACGCGGAGTGCCAAAGGCTATGACGCCAGTGTTACAAGACGCGTTCGAGACATTCACCAGGAGTGACACTGACAATCCATTTGCTGCCGTACCTGTGATAGTGGTAGAGCCAGACGTGCCAGAGACGGATACGAAGTTCACCGTGGTCGAAGTCGAACTGGTGACGGTGACGACGGACGGATTGGAATTCGTCCACGTTACTGCTACACCGTTCGTGATCGATGCACTTCCAGTGTTGTTCGTACATCCTGTACCGGAACCAAGTGTGATAGGACCAACAGGGTTAATCGTTGGACCGGTCTGCTGACACGAGCCCGACACAGTGATCTGTGCAGTGCCCTTCACATTTGGATCTGCGACGGATGCTCCCGTAACTGTGTAAGTACCTGGAGCCGAAGCTGTAAACAAACCGGAGGAGGAGATCCCTCCTCCGGAAGTGGTCCAGGTTAAGCCCTGGTTCGAGTACGGAAGACCGTCCGAACCTAGAACTTGTCCAGAGAACAGCTGAGTCGCCGAGCATGTCCCGCTTGATAGCGAGAGTGAGATTGTCGCTCCTTGCGGAGTAACATTCACACTTGAGACTGTGACTGTCGTAGAAGTGCCAGTAACTGTGATGTGCATGCAGTCGTGGACACTCGGGAAGAGTACCAGCTTCGCACAGACATCTGCTTGTCCTGGTGCCAAGGCCTTGATAAAGCCGGCCTTGAATGTTCCGACACCCCATGGGAACTGAGAGTTCACATAAGTTGTGTCGAAATGAATCACATCTACTCGCGATCCGTCTGTTGAGTACCACTCGACCTTTCCATCACAGTTCCACGTAGCCGTGCCCTGCATGGTCGAACCCACAACGAGTGTGTTCGACTTTGGAGAGACTGTGACTGTGGAGTTCAGAGAACACGGTCCTGTTCCTCCGCCCCCACCTCCACCTCCTCCCGCAACCGCCTTGTCATCAATAGTGATGCTGTTTTTACAGCTCACTATGAGACCTAAGGCAGTTAGGAATAGGGTCAACTTCCGCATTCTGCACGCTCCTGCGCTCTCGCGCTCTAGAACACTGTATAAGAACTTAAGGGGATCTCGCCCCTTTCTATCATAAAAGACGCAACTGTCAACCTATTCTTTCGACTCCGTATTATGGAAAATTTACTAAAAAATTATTAAAAAACCCGAGCCAAAACTCGGGAAATACCTACAGAAATACCTTAGTAGGTATAAATGCCGGGCGCAGCCGCGCCTCAGATTTCATAAGTGCGAATTTCCGGGTCGCACTAATTCAATCATTCGGAACGGCTGGCCCCACAAGCTGGGTGAGTAACGATAAGCAATAAAGTTAACAACGAGGGGCCTTTCCGAGCCTTCGTACTGTGCAAACCACCCTTATTGACCTATCGCCCTCACCCGAATCTTGAAGTATTATAAACCAAGTAATTAATTTGTCAAATAATATATGCTTGACCTTATGGAGAGTTAAGGGCCTAGTCTATGACTAGGCCCCGTGAAGACGCTATGCGTCAGAGAGGATCGAAGGGCTGATCCAAGGAGAGAGGCACCTAGATCAGATCACCTCCCATTCGATGAATGAGCATACGCCCGGGTCCTCGGTTAAGGAGAGTCCGTACCCTGCGTATCTTCAGAGTATTAATTTATAACCTGCGAGTCAAAGATGTTATCCACAATATCTCCTACTTCATTTGCATCTTTAGCTTCCATAAGCCTGACTCGCAAGTCCTGTGCACCATCGAAACCATTTACATATGCCTTGAAATGCTTCTTCATGATATTGAAGCTCTTCACCTCGCCAAGCAATTCTTCAAAAAGTTTTGTGTGCTCCACTAATACTTTAAGTTTTTCTTTCAGTGTTGGAATTTTTTCTGAAAACAACCACGGGTTCCCAAATATCGCACGCCCAAGCATTACGCCATCTGCCCCAGTCTCTTTTACTCGTCTGCGGGCTTCTTCTAGATCCTTCACATCACCATTACCGAGGATGAGAGTTTTAGAATTTAAATTATCTCTAATTTCTACCGCACGCTTTACGAACTCCCAACGTGCAGGAACCTTGGACATCTCTTTCTTAGTGCGTGCGTGGATGATTACTGCAGCAGGGTCCTCTTTCAGTAACTCTGGTAACCACTCTTCAAGCTCAGGTTTATTGAATCCTATGCGAGTCTTCACAGACACAGGAAGATCTCCTGCACCTGTCTTCGCCGCTCGTATAAGTTCTCTAGCAAGTTTAGGTGTTTCTATAAGGCATGCACCCGCGCCCTGGTGTACTACAGACGTATCCGGACAACCCATGTTTATATCTACACCATCGAAGCCCAAACTCCGTGCTAGCTCTGCAGCCTTCTTCATATGCTCAGGACTAGCAGTGAAGAATTGCGCAACTATGGGATGCTCGGCCTCACTAAATTCTAAATCTTTAAGAAGTTTCTTTCTTCCCTCCTCTCTGGCAAGGGCTAGACCGTCTGCAGATACAAACTCAGTGTAGAAAATATCTGGTTTACCATATTGGTTAATGATACGACGAAAGGCCGCGTCAGTAACATCGGCCATAGGCGCCAATACGAAAATTGGCCTCTTTAAATTTTCCCAAAATCCATTACTCATATATTATCCCCAGAGTCTACTCGAAACTTGTAGAAAACTTTATTAGTAAATCGCAAGTCAATATACACTAAATTGTCTAATTGTGTAGCTCCGGCTGTCTTGGATGAATGTAGAAAAGAATCTAGGTTCGAGATAAACTCGCTCTCGTCCTGGCTCGATTTCCATAAAATATTTGTGGCACTTGCAAGTCCCATGCTGTATTCATCATTAACTCTGGAAATATATTTAGGCGAGAGGTCGAGTTTTATTATGTCTGCCCATATTTTCATTAGTACTTTAAACTCTTCCTTAGACACTAAACTCTGTCCCATGGGTTTCTGGAGCAGGGGCTGACTCGTGAAGACTGGGTAAATACCACCGGAGAACACTGCTGCATCCGAAAATATGAATCCACTATCATCCATAAAGTAGCAAGACTGGGGCTCGTTTCTATTAGAAACATCCTTGCAATATATCGCTACTGGTGAACGCTCCTCTAAGGATACTGAGATAGTATGTGTACCCTTGAGAGCCAAGGTGGCAGCAGAGAGGCGCGGGAATGAACTTAGGAGGTCCGCTTTTATCTTTTTCTCTGGATAAAAGAGTGTGGAAGACTTAGGAATAACGAAAGCGAAACTTCCTTCCAAGTCTTTACTGACCAGATTTCCCACATCTTCTGATTTAACTGCATTATTGCCTTTCACCTCAACTTTTACAATCTGAAGACGTTTACTCCTAAGTGCTAGAAGAGGAGCTACCAGTATGAGTGTAAGAAGCACAACACCAAGAACAACCCGAACCTTCTTCTGAAACTCCTTCTTCTTATGGAATTCCGGAGTTCGAAGAGCCGACCTCTTGCCTACAATACGCATTACCCTATTTTACCTCAATTTTTTTCTTCCCCATGTAGTCTTGGAGAACTTTGGGGATCTTCACCTTGCCGTCGACTTCTTGGAAGTTCTCTATGAGAGAGACCAGGATACGAGGCGTAGGTATGGCGGTGGAGTTCAGAGAGTGAGCGTACTTGAGCTTCCCATCTGTGTCTTTATAACGAATATTCAATCGGCGAGTCTGGAAGTCATGAAAGTATGAGGCTGAAGAGATCTCACGGTAAGTGTTTTCAAGTGGCACCCAGAGCTCGATGTCATACTTTTTCACTTGGCCAAGGCCAAGGTCGCCACCGCAGTTTACTACTGTGTGGTAAGGAATGCCGAGACTCTCTATAAACTCTTCTGTATTTCTATTTAACTCTTCGTGCTGTTTTACCGACTCCTCGTGAGAAGCTTCACAGAGAACAACTTGTTCTAACTTATAAAATTCGTGCACTCTGATTAGCCCCTTCACATCCTTGGAGTGACTACCCGCCTCGCGCCTGAAGCATGGCGAGAACGATAAAAATTTCTTCGGCAACTCTTCCTTACTTAGAACCTCATCCATGTGGTAACCCATGGTCGCCACTTCTCCAGTACCCGCCAAGTATTCTCCATCTTGAGTCTTATAAAGATCCTCTTCACCTTGTGGAAGGAACCCTGTACCGAGTAAGGACTCACGCTTCACAAGGGACGGCACAATCATAGGTATAAAGTTTTTCTTCAAGAAGAAGTCCCGCGCGTAATTCCATATGGCGAAGGAGAGGAGCGCTCCGTCACCCTTAAGGTAATACCCTCTGAAGCCAGAGACCTTGATCCCTCGCTCGAAGTCGACCATGCCAAGCGCGGTCATAATCTCAATGTGCGACTTAGGCTCGAAGTCAAACTTGGGTAAGTCACCGTGTTTCTTTATCTCTTTATTATCTGCATCGGACTCTCCTTCTGGCACAGTGATATCCGGAATATTCGGCACTTGGAGCATGAGAGAGTGCCACTCTTGCATCACCTTCTTAAGTTCTTCTCCATCCTTCTCCATGGCCTCCTTAACGAACTTCATCTTCTCCAAAATCTGAGTCTTCTCAGGACCCTTGGCGCTCACGATCTCCTTGTTCCCGGCATTCTGCTCAGACCGCTTCTCCTCAACGCGGGCCTGGAGAGTCTTACGCTTGTCATCTACCTCCAAGAGGCGTGCCACATCGAACTCTATGCGTTTCTTCTTAGCTGCCATCTCCACGAGCTCCCGGTTCTCTCGTATAAACTTGATATCCAACATTACGATACAATATAACACATGATACGAGAGCTCAATCGGGACGAATGGCCTGGGCTTCTAAGTGAAATTCCGGAGCCACCAGAGAAGTTGAGACTTTGGGGAGAACTTCCAAACCCCGAGAACAAACTCCTAGCGGTTGTCGGCTCTAGGAAGTATTCACATTACGGACGTGAGGCTTGTGAGTCTCTTATATATGGACTTCAAGGTTACCCTGTTACCATAGTCTCTGGATTAGCTTTAGGTATTGATTCAATAGCACATAGGGCAGCCCTTAAGGCCGGACTTCAGACCATAGCTGTGCCTGGCTCAGGTCTTTCAACTAAAGTTCTCCATCCGCACTCACATGTCAACTTGGCAGAGGAGATTGTGGAGTCTGGTGGAGGGCTTCTCTCTGAGTACGACGATGAAATGCCAAGTGGAGTTTGGGCCTTCCCGAGGAGAAACAGAATCATGGCTGGGATGTGTCATGCCACTGTGGTCATAGAAGCGGAGAAGCGCTCGGGTACTCTCATCACCTCTCGGCTGGCTACTGAATATAATAGAGAGGTTGGAGCTGTGCCCGGACCTATTTCTTCTCCTTCATCCGAAGGTCCACATATGCTTATCCGCTTAGGTGCAGCACTTATAAGAGATTCTCAGGATGTGCTGGAGCTCCTGGGACTTAAGAGCGGAGAAACTCTGGGTTTATTTGACACTGAAGACCTGACGGATGAAGAAAAAACTTTCATAAAGATCCTGGATAAACCTACTGACCGAGACTCTCTGGTCAGAGCTTCCAGGCTCGAAATCTCTAAGGCAAACAGCGTCCTTATGCTCTTAGAAATCAAAGGATTAATTAAGGAAGAGTTGGGCGAAGTTCGAAAGACATTTTAATCTAATTAGAATTTTGAAATTTGCAATAAAAATGCATCTAGTGTATTTGTTATGCGATGCGGTTAGTTATTGTAGAGTCACCAAGCAAGGCAAAGACTATTGAAAAGTATCTTGGAAAAGATTTCAAAGTTGTTGCATCTGTCGGACACGTGCGCGACCTGCCCAAGTCTCAGAAGGCAGCTATCGACGTGCCAGGAGGATTCATCCCCCATTACGAAGTAGTGAAGGGTAAGGAACATATCATCTCAGAAATTAAAACATTGGCTAAGAAGGCTAGTGAAGTCTTACTCGCCACAGACCCCGACCGTGAAGGCGAGGCCATAGCCTGGCATATAAAGGAAGCGGTAGGACTCAAACATCCGAAGCGCATTGTCTTCCATGAGATCACTAAGGAGGCGGTAGAGGAAGCTATAGAGCATCCCCGCGATATTGATAACGACTTAAAGGAAGCGCAAGAAGCACGTCGCGTCCTTGACCGACTAGTGGGTTATGACTTATCAGGGCTCATATGGAAGAAAGTTCGTTATGGACTCTCGGCAGGCCGTGTGCAGTCACCTGCTCTACGCATAATAATGGAGCGCGAGCGCGAGATCAGAGGATTCAAACCAGAGACCTTCTGGAAGATCTTCGCAGAGCTTCATGACACCAAGGACAATCACTTACACTTCGAGGCTTCGGTCGAGCCTAGGGATAAAAGTGAGGTAGATAGAATCTTAGATGAAGGTAAGAAAGGAAGTTGGAAAGTCACTGATATAAAGGAAGCGCAGGTAAAGCGTGCTCCTCGTCCACCCTTCATCACTTCTACTCTTCAGCAAGCAGCATCATCGAGACTTGGCTTCGCTCCTTCTCGCACTATGATGGTGGCCCAGAGACTGTATGAAGCGGGACTTATCACATACATGCGCACCGACTCGACAAACCTCGGAGTCCAAGCCAAGAATGACATAAGGTCTATAGTGGAGAAAAAGTTCGGTGCAAACTACTTCGAGTCTCATGTCTTCGCCAAGAAATCTAAGAATGCACAAGAAGCACACGAGGCCATTCGTCCTACTCACATGAGTGCTGAGAATGCCGGTCACACCGACGAGCAAAAACGACTTTATAAACTGATCTGGCAGAGAACTCTGGCTACGCAGATGAAAGATGCTCTCATCATGCGCACAAAAGTTGTGGCAAATGTTGAGGCAAAAGAAAATGATAGCAAAATCCCAGACTTCTGGCTTAATGGTTCTCGCATACTCTTCGATGGATGGACCAAGGCAGACCCTGCCGCTCAAGGAGAGGAAGTAATATTACCCGAGCTTACAGTTGGTGAGAAGCTTAATCTTGTAGATATTCACTCACAGGAACTCGAGACACAACCTCCAGCACGCTACTCAGAAGCAGGTCTCATAAAAGAGCTCGAGAAGCGCGGCATCGGTCGCCCTTCTACATATGCATCTATTATTAAGACCATTGTAGATCGTGGTTACGTAGAGAAAGATAACAAAGCTCTGAAGCCAACCGATGTGGGTGATGTGGTCTCAACATTTCTTGAAAATAATTTTCAGAACTATATAAGCGACTCCTTCACCGCAGAGATGGAAGATGAACTCGACGAAGTAGCGCAGGGTCTCCGCACATACGAGAAAACTCTTAAGGACTTCTACGGACCGTTCTCGCGTGATGTGAAGGATAAGGCAAACATTGAGAAGATCACCAATCTTGGAGATGCACCTAGTGAGTTCAAATGTCCAGTATGCGGAAGTCCTATGATCGTGAAGCTTGGACGTGGAGGCCGCTTTCTCTCTTGCTCGCGCTTCCCTGACTGTGTTGGATCATTAACCTTAGATGGTCATGAGATAAAAGCAGATGAACCCATCGGCACCGACCCCGAGACTGGTAAACACATATTTATAAAGACAGGACGCTTCGGCCCATATGTCCAGCTCGGTGAGGAGGCTAAGGGTAAGGGCAGTAAGTCCAAGGATAAAGCCCGCAAGGCCTCTATCCCCAAGACTAAAAATCTCTCTGAAGTAACGTTAGAAGATGCTTTAAAGTACTTATCTCTACCCCGTGTGTTGGGTAAGCATCCAGATACCGGGGAGACTATAACGGCGAACATCGGACGCTTCGGTCCATACATAGTGCACCAGAAAGATTTCCGCTCTCTTAAAACTGACGACGTGTACACCATCACCCTCGAGCACGCTTTAGAAATACTTAAAGAACCTAAGAAAGCAAGAGGATTCGCCAGAAAAGCAAAGAAGAATGTTAATTGACATTTCCCTAAAGAAGAGTAGAAAGGACGCAGGCTTTTGTACATTACATTCATCCGTGAGGCAACAATGCATGCGGACTTTAGTAGCATGGCCCGTGAACTCGGTATTCGTCCTGATGCACTCAGGATTAGCTTGGGACTATCTACGAGACTTCAGCGGTTAGTTAGATCTGCCAAGACCTTCGAGGAGATCACCGCGCTTTCTGGCGAATTCACAGAAGACAGTTATAGCAACTCGTGTGGTTCCAAGTTCGAGCAGATAGAACTAGAGGAATACAAAGAACGACGTAAGGAACTCTTCCTTGCTTATCTGGATCGCTTCCAGGTGATCGAAGATTTCCAAACCTTTGGAACAACGGCTGGCTTCCAAATCATAAACGAGGAGGAAGCCGAATCTGCAAGCGAAAAAATCTCTTCTCTCTTCTTAGAAAGGAGAGAGGCCATCATTAATGATGGTTCACCAGAGAAGTTGGACCGTCTTCTCACCCTCTTCAAAGAAACAGACAAGTTCGTCGGGGATAATATCCCAGTGTCAGTCTACAGTTCTAGGGAAGAACTCGCTCAAGATATAAGACATGCATTCCAGTCGGAGTTCTCCTGTCTGAATACTCTCGAGGAAAGACTGGCCCTCTTTCAGAAGATGAAGGGTCAGCAAGTCTCTCTTAGTTCACGTCATGATCAATCCACCCGGTTCGCATGGAAGTTCATGTGGGTGGAAACCGAATCAATTGAGGAACTGCTTCAGATCGAATCAGAGATTCCTAGTGAATATCTCGACACCGATCTGATTAGTCAGAAACTTAGCATACTTGTGAGTGAAAGAGTTCGTAAGATTGAGAACTTTGATGAGGCCTTGAGCTTCACGAGAAATTTCGCTGATAGGGACGGATACGAACCATGCGTCATTTACTCGGCAGCTTTAAACTCCCTTGCGCAGAGGAGCTTAACTCCTGAACAGATCCTTCTACTCTACGACATCTGGCAGACACGTCGTAGTCATCACAACAGCAGAAGCGATGTGTGGAGAGAACTAGTTCCATCGAAGAAACTCTTCGATGCCTGGGACAAACACTTCCTCCACATGGCTCAGGAAACCTCCCTTCCAAAGGAGCTTGCCTGGCTTTTGAACAAATCTCCCTGGAATTCTAAGACCTGTCAAACGGCACTAGACAGGCTCAAGAGTTACTTTGGATCGAGAATTGTAAATGCATCCACTCCGGAAGAAGTGGGCAAGATCGAGGAAGAGGCAGAGGTACTTTCCAGTAGAATTTACCTCAATGTACACACCCGAAAGGATGAACTGCGTAGAGAGTCGAATCGTAGAAATTTGCTTGAGCTCTGGGCTACCATTGAGAGTGGACAATTCCATGGTAATGAGAAGTCAGCTCTGGTAAGTCTCTTCCACGAGTTCAGAGAGGACCTCGTTTTATCAAAGAGGATTCTTCTCAAGCTTGCAACCTACTTCCCTGCCGAAAACATTGATGAAATACCGGACAGTGTGAGCACGCAGCGATAACTCGCTGCGTTTTTATTTATAGTTGCACTGTTTACTCTAATAAGTATGATGGGTTTATGAAAGACTCAAACTTACTGAGTATATTGAGTCAAATGCAGTCTCCTGAGAGGGAGGAGATAGAACTTGTAGAGCGCGCATATAATTATGTATTGAAAGCACACGAAGGACACTCCAGACTATCTGGTGATCCATATTCAGTACACTTAGTTGAAACAGCTAAAATACTTGCTGAGCTCGGCATGTCTGGCACAACTATTGCTGCAGGCCTCCTACACGATGTAGTCGAGGATAGAGAGGTTACACTCGAGACAATTCAAAAGGAGTTTGGGAAAGAAATTGCATTCCTAGTAGACGGAGTAACTAAACTTGGCAAGGTTAAGTACCGCGGTACAGACAGACATAATGAGAGCTTACGAAAACTCTTCGTAGCTATCTCGCAAGATATACGAGTTCTTATCATTAAACTCGCAGACAGACTGCACAACATGCGCACTCTCGCTCATGTGCCGAAGGAGAAGCAGGAACGCATAGCCACAGAAACTCTGGAGATCTATTCCCCCATTGCATACAGACTTGGTATAAGAAAACTCAACCGTGAACTTGAGGATCTTGCATTCCCATATGTACATAAACAAGCTTATGAAGAGATTAAAAAACTGTTAAGACAGAAACACCACGAGCAAGCCGAGACACTAGAGAAGTTTCTCCGTTCAGTGAAGAAAGCTCTAGCTAAGGAAGGCCTGGTGAAGATCCGCACTGAGTACAGAGTTAAGGGTTTGTTTAGTCTTTATAAAAAGCTCGAGCACAAGGAAGATCTGGAGAAAGTTTATGATCTCAACGCGCTGCGTATATTGGTGGAGAAGACTGAAGACTGTTACAGAGTGCTCGGCATTATACACTCTCTCTGGCGTCCGCTTCCTGGCCGCATTAAGGACTACATTGCATTCCCGAAGACGAACGGCTATCAGGCACTTCACACCACCGTCTTCACTGGTGACGGTAACATTGTAGAAGTGCAGATAAAGACTTTCGACATGCACAATCATTCCGAGTACGGAATAGCATCTCATGTAGAGTACAAACAAGGCAGAAGTGGCCGAGACTATGAGACTCTTGCTTGGGTAAATTCACTCTTGCCGAAAAATGAAGGACAGGACTTGGGTATAAAAAGTATTTCATCCGATGTGCCGAGATGGATCAAGGACTTGGTAGCATACCAAGCCTCCCAGCCAAAGAATCTTAATCTTAAAGAACAACTTAAGAGTGACTTCTTAAATAGAAGGATATTTATATTCTCACCGAAGGGTGACGTGGTGGATCTCCCTGTAGACTCAACTCCGATCGACTTCGCCTACACTATCCACTCATACATTGGGGATCATATGGTTGGGTCAAAGGTAAACGGTAAGCTTGTCTCACTCGATACCAGTCTTAAAAATGGAGACATTGTGGAAGTGATGACTAAAGAGAAAGCCAAGCCCTCTCAGAAGTGGCTTGAGTTCGTAAAGACCTCCATGGCCAGGCGACATATCAGACATACCTTGAGCCAGATGAGGAAAGTTTAACTAGACAGTGAAGTGCGTAACGGAGTATAGATCCTGGTCGTCGGACTCCATAGCTTCCTTGCTACCCTCACTCATCTCAACCTTCTCTTCTTCTGTGGGAGGTGGCACATCTTCAATCTTCGGCTCTATATCTCCGCGTGATGCCGCGCCGTACTTAATGAGATCAAGAAGTGAGGCCAAGTCATCCTTGGAGAAGAAGTCTATGGTGATCTTGCCACCCTCCTCACGTGCGTCAATGCGCACACGAGTGCCTAGACTCTCCTTGAGTCTGTCTTCCATGTCGACTAGCTCTGGATCGACAAGTTTCCTGGCACGCTCAAATGCAATCTTACGAGCAATACCTTCTGCCTCCCGGACATTGAGCTTCTTAAACATTATCTCTTTAAAGAGAGTTTCTTGCTCTTGTGGACGGTCAATAAGCATCATGAGAGGCCTAGTGTGACCCTCAGTAATCTTCCCTTCTGCTAGAGCATCGAGCATAGTCTGTGGGAGCATGAGGATACGCAGGGTGTTCGAGACATACTCGCGGCTCTTCCCTACTTTCTTCCCAATCTCGGCATGTTTGAATCCGAACTCCTTAGAAAGTTTTTCAAACGCTCTAGCACGATCGACAGGATTAAGATCCTCGCGCTGGATGTTCTCTATGATGGCGAGCTCGAGTTTCATGAGATCCGTCTCCTCGCCACTTCTTACTTGAGCAGGCACTTGGTGGAGTCCGGCAAGCTTAGCCGCGCGTAGACGTCTCTCACCTGCTATGAGTTCGTACTCTACGCCTATGCCTCCATCTGGTTTCTCTACTTCCTTACGAGTGACAACAAGAGCTTGGAGTATGCCGTACTGACGTATGGAGTCTGCGAGACTTCTAAGCGCTAACTCGTCGAACTCCCGACGAGGTTGGTACGGGTTCGGATGGATCTTATCTGTCTCAATTAGAAATATTGCATCACTATAGATCTGTGACATATCTAGATTTTAACATGATTTTACGGTAGCTTGTATGATGCGCCGGAGTGGCGGAATGGCAGACGCGCACGACTCAAAATCGTGTCTCGCAAGGGGTGGAGGTTCGAGTCCTCTCTCCGGCATAAGATCGGAATATGAATAAAATACTAGTTATAGTAGGTCCCACAGCTAGTGGGAAAAGTGACTTAGCGGTGCGGCTGGCTAAGCGGTTTAAAGGTGAAGTAGTCTCTGCTGATTCGAGACAAGTGTATAAAGGCTTAGACGTGGGTACTGGGAAGATTACAAGGAGTGAGATGCGAGGTGTCACCCATTACTTACTTAGCATAATAAATCCTAAAGAACAGTTTACTGTTGCAGAGTTTAAAAAATTAGCTCTATTGTCACTACAATACATCGTATTAAGAAATAAGTTACCGATCATAGTGGGCGGTACTGGTTTCTACATTGATGCGGTTACAAAAGATGCATCTCTACCAGAAGTGGCACCAGACAAAAAACTGCGAGAAAAGTTGGATAAAAAGAGTGCTGAAGAATTATTTGAAATTTTAAAGGTTAAAGATCCAGAGAGAGCCAAGAGTATCGACAAGCACAATAAAGTGAGACTCGTAAGAGCTCTCGAGATTATTGAAGTATTAGGAAAGGTCCCTCCTCTCCATGAGCTAGACCAGGGTAAAAAATTTATTTTCATTGGTCTAAGACCAGACAAGAAAGAGCTAGAAGAAAGAATCTACAAAAGATTAATTAATAGAACACCGGGTATGGTGAGAGAGGCAAGTAGGTTACATAAGCAAGGACTAACCTGGAGACGCATGGAGGAGCTTGGGCTCGAATACAGATATCTTGCCAGACTTTTACAAAAGAAGATTACAAAAGAAGAATTTTTGAGCCAGCTTTTCTCCGAGATTAAGAGATACGCCAAGCGTCAGAATACTTGGTTCAAAAGAAATAAGCGAATAAGATGGTTTAAACCAAACGAATATAAGAGCATTGAAAAGTATTTGACAAAAAGAATATAAAATAGTAATTTCCTTGTAGTCTGTTCTCTAATAGGAGAGAAACATGCTAAGCATTGTCTTGGTTGGATTTAGTCCCGCAGGTGCCGACAAGGTTTCTGAAATGATCAATGCAAAGTTGAGAAATCTTGGTTTGGAACAGGTCAGCACCATCACTTTCCTAAACTCTTCTGTTCGTCGATGCGAAGACAACCTACCTGAACCTTACGCGATTGTCCGCAGTGAACAGCCCTATTATCTGGAAACAGTACCGCAGACTCTGAGTCAGGATCTCGGGATAGGAGTGGAGATAGAGCCCATCCAATCCTTTCTTCCTCCCAATCCTAAATACCAATGGGATGCACTTATGATCCGCTAGTCGGGTCTTTTTATTTGCTAATATTGCGGGCCCACCAGGACTCGGTCACAGATAATTTTCTGCTGAAAATTTCTTCGACCCCGCCTCACGTCGTCGCGTTCCGGCTTTCTCATCCGGTAGACCTCGCCTTGATTATCCATTCAGACAGCTCCAAGCTGTCTTCTTGGATCATGGCGGGCCCACCAGGACTCGAACCTGGAACCTCGGTTTTGGAGACCGATGTTTTACCATTGAACTATAGGCCCTTCGAAAAGCATATTAACATAAATCCGCCTTTCAGCGGATTTATGTGTTAGGCTTTTTTCTCTTTATAAACCGTACGTTTACGGGCGATGGGATTGTACTTCTTGAGCTCGAGTTTCCGCTCGACAGACTTCCTGTTCTTTGTCGAATAATAAGTGTGGCCCTTACCGACTCCTTTCTCATCTCCTACGGAGACAAGTTTTATTAGATGGTCTTGTGACATAAGAGATCAGAATACACTACTTTTCCAGATTTGCAAATTCCCCTTCTTCCTTAATAAAGAGATCATGGTGCACCATAAAGGATCCAGGTATAAGAGGTATCCAGAGAGTAAAACCACGAATAAGTATAGTAGCAGCAATAGCAGCTTCAATAGGAACACCGAGAAGTGCAAGTACGGCAGTACTTGAAACTTCATATCCTCCAATGCCACCCGGGAGAAGCGTCACAAGAGCTCCAATAGCAGGAACAACGAACCCCATAAATGCTAGGACTAGAGATACATCTACTCCAAGTGAAAGCAGTATGGCCCAGAGTGTAAGTGCATCGAGTAGAAATATGGAGAGTTGAAACAGGCCTACAGAGATAAGTAACTTCGGTGATCCCATGTTCTCTGGGTTTATATCTACGATCATCTCTCGGAGTTCTCTTACTATGCTGTATTTATTTATTTTCTCTGGAGGTTGCCAGTCTCTATGCTTCACTAACCACCAGATACCCAGGATAATGAGAACCATGGCTGTAATAAATAAAATAAGAAGAAGTGGCAAGACGAAAAAGCTGTGATAGTAAAGGGCTAGTAGCAAGAGTACTGCTATAGCAAGCACAGCGTACGCCGCATAATATGTAAGAGTATCGACGAGAAGCGCCTCCATAGCCACTGAAGGAGGAACGTTCATCTTCTGCATTAATTTCACTGCTGCTACCTTGCCTGCTATACCACCCACATGGAGTATCTGATCTACAGCGAACTTCTCAAGTGCGAGTTTAGTGAGTGAGAAGATCTTAAATTTAAATTTGTTTACTCTACCAACCTCATACCAGATCATGGCTAAAGAAAAATAAGTTACAGCTTGGAAGACCACTGCAAGAATGAGCCACGCTGGCCGAGCAGTTTTCAAGAGATGCAAGAAATTCTCAATACTTACAGCATGAGTAAGAAGAAGAATTATGAAGGTAAGCAAGAGTCCAGCACTTATAAACAGGCTTAATCTCGGTAACCGCAGATTCTGCATTTATATAGTATAGACGGATTACTAGAATTTTAATGTGCGCCGGGAAGGATTGAACTTTTCGGAAACCTTCGGTTTTCCGACGCTTCGCTGCCTTCCTCCACGGGAGAGGATACTCCTCTCCCGACCCCACTCCTGTTCGAATCCCGCCGGACAAAATAAAACCCGAGCAGAAGCTCAGGTTTTATTTTAATGTGCGCCGGGAAGGATTCGAACCTTCGTAGCCCGGAGGCGACAGATTTACAGTCTGTTGTAATTGACCACTCTACCACCGACGCGTACGGCCTATTCTAGCTTTTTGTTCAATTCAGTCAATTAAATAATATAGATAAATAAAAACCACCATCGGTGGCCTAATACGGAAGAGTCAAATTTCTTTGACCATTTACATCTGGGACAAAGCCTCTATTTACTAACGCCACACGAGATATGGGCTCAAGTTCTTTGTAAGGCATTCCATCACTTGTATCATCGTGGAAAAATTTGATGATCTCTTCTGCCAGATAGTCAGTGTACTCCTCTTCCATATCAGGCAAGATATCATCAACTTCCACATATCTCCGTATATATTCATCGGAACGATTGAATGACTTATCCTGGTCTATACCACAGTGACATGCAGCCAAGCACTTACTTGTCTGACGATCGCGCACAGTGATATGTCCCGACCAGTAAAAAATATGGTACTCCCCTCCTCCCATGCCATGGTCGTCACGTGAGTATCCAGTGGTAAATTCTTTGGATAGACGATATCGCACTGTATAGCGCTTTCCTACTAAGCTGTAAGCTATGAGCCCAGGATACTGAATCATACAACCTCCGTAAAGTTGTCTATGGTCAGACTACTCCGTTAATTCTAAAAATCAAGCGAAGTCTACTTCGTCACCGCGTGACCTACGAGCGTCGAGACTCCCCCACTTCTACGCCCACGCTTCACATCGAATGTGAACTCTTCTCCCTTCTTGTCTACCATGACAGTGCCGCCCGAGAGAACTTTGTTACTTATCATCATTGTCGCCACTGGATTTAATATTTTAGTTTGTATTAGACGCTTAAGTGGGCGCGCGCCGAACTGCGGATTGTAACCTTCCTTAGCAAGTGAGGCTAGAACTCCCTCCGAGACTACCAATTCAATCTCCTTCTCTGCTAGACGTTTGGTAACCACATCTACTTGGATCTTCACAATATCCTTAATAACTTCTTGTGATAGGACATCGAAGACAATAATGTCATCCAAGCGGTTTAGGAATTCTGGTCTGAAGGCTTCCTTAAGCGCATCGAGAAGTTTGGCCTTCATGTTTTCATAACTCTCCTTCTCACCACCTTTAGAGAATCCTATGGACTGCATCTTGTCCACATACTGAGCACCGACGTTAGAAGTAAGGATGATAATGGTGTTCTTGAAGTTCACCACTCTACCCTTAGTATCTGTGAGGCGTCCATTATCAAGAACCTGAAGCAAGATGTTGAAGACTTCAGGATGTGCCTTCTCTATCTCGTCGAAGAGGATGACTGAGTATGGTCTGTGGCGCACCATTTCTGTAAACTGACTTCCCTCGTCGTATCCTACATATCCAGGAGGTGCACCGATGAGCTTGGAGACAGAGTGCTTCTCCATAAACTCAGACATGTCGACTCGTATGAGAGCCTTCTCATCATCGAACATAAACTCGGCTAGGGCCTTGGTAAGCTCGGTTTTACCTACTCCAGTAGGACCCATAAACATGAAAGAGCCGATGGGACGGTTGGGGTCTGAGATACCTGCACGGCTTCTCTTCACTGTATCTGCAATCTTCTGTACTGCTTCATCCTGACCGACTATGCGCTCTTTCAAGAATTCATCCATCCTGGTGAGCTTCTCCACCTCTTCCTCGAGCATGCGAGTGATAGGTATACCAGTCCAGCGAGATACAACTTCTGCAATATCTTCTTCTGTAATTTCTTCTTTGAGTATACGGCGAGAACTCTGAAGCTTCTTCAGCCTCTTGGTTCTGAGATCCAGTTCTTTCTCTAGAGTTGGAAGTCTGCCATAGCGCAGTTCTGCTGCGCGCGAAAGGTCTGCACGAGCTTCTGCTCCTTCTGCCTCAAGACGCACTGACTCTAGAGACTTTTTAATATCCTTAATCTGGGATACGGTCTCTTTCTCATTTTTCCATTTCAGTTCTAACTCAGAAGTTTTCTCCTTATAGTCTGCAATCTCTTTATCAATCTCTTTTACACGAGCTTTGACCTTCGGATTCTTTTCTTTCTTTAGAGCTTCCTTCTCTATTTCGAGCTTCACAATCTTCGAGTGAGCATCTTGAAGAACAGGAGGCATGTTCTCAAGTGAAATTTTTAGAAATGATGATGCTTCATCTATAAGATCCACCGCTTTATCTGGTAGGAATCTGTCAGTAATATATCTCGAAGACAAGCTCACTGCTGCGCGTATGGCATCATCGGTGATATGCACACCGTGGTAAAGTTCGTAACGCTCTTTAAGTCCGCGGAGAATAGTCATGGCATCTTCTAGCGAGGGCTCGTTTACATATACAGGTTGGAAGCGACGTGTGAGAGCCGGATCCTTCTCAATATGTTTCTGGTACTCTCGGAGTGTAGTAGCACCTATGGCACGGAGTTCTCCGCGAGCCAGTGGTGGCTTAAGCATGTTCGATGCATCGATTGATCCTTCTGCCGCACCTGCACCAACTATGGTGTGTATTTCATCAATGAAGAGAATTATCTTCCCTTCAGACTTCTCTATTTCTTTAATAATGTTTTTAAGTCTTTCTTCAAACTCTCCTCTGTACTTGGTGCCTGCTATAAGAAGTCCAAGATCAAGAGATACAAGTTCCTTATCTCGAAGTGACTCTGGAACATTGCCACTAGACATGCGTATAGCCAGACCTTCTGCTATGGCAGTCTTACCTACTCCAGCTTCACCTATAAGTATTGGATTATTCTTGGTCCTGCGTGAGAGGATTTGAATGATACGAGAGATCTCTTCATCGCGACCGATGACTGGGTCAAGCTTGTTCGCCTTAGCGAGCTTAGTAAGAGAGCGAGTATACTTAGAAAGAGATTTAAACTTTTTCTCTTGCTTGGCAGTTTCTCCTCCGCCTTTCTTTAATTCTTCAATCATTTTAACTATAGTTTGTCTGTCGATTCTAAACTTCATCAGTAACTCCCTTGCTTCACCAGGCACATCGAGGACCGAGAGAAACAGATGTTCCGTAGATACGAATTCATCTCCCATGGACTGAGCGACCTTGGCACTAGCTTCTATAGTTTGGGCAAGTTCGGGAGTTAAATATATTTGGTATGAAGGAGAGATAGTCTGGGTCGTTTCTGGACTCTCGATAGCTTCAAGCACAGAGTCAGTAAGAAGTATGGTATCTATCTCCATTTTATCGAGTATAGACATAACCATGCTCTCCTCCTGGAGTATAAGTGCCGTAAGGAGATGGAGCGGGTTTACATGGTTCTGGCCACGTTCAATAGCCAGCTCATGGGCCTTCCGGATGGCTTCTTTAGCCTTAGTGGTGAAGTGGTTAAAAGGCATCATAAATTATATAAATAAGTATTATAGCGCTTTTTTAAGCTGATTTCAAGGGAAAATAGGCCTGAGGTTAGCCGTTTTCTACTACTTAGCCTGAGTTATAAGACGTCTGACTGGGAGGATACTTGAGTAAGTACCCTTAGGAAGAGTTAGATCGGAAAGAGAAGATTTTATCCCCACCAACTCTCCGGAGAGATTCAGGAGTGCTCCGCCTTGAGTCTCTCCAGAGGTTATGTCAGTGTCTACTGCGTAGGTGATAGAATTCTTTTCTCCCTTTGCATTAGCTTCTTCTCGAGTATCAAGGCTTAAGACCCTACCCACGGCCACAGCATTCTTGTCTTTACCTTCTAGGGCAATAACACTTTGGCCAAGTTTAAGATCTCCTTGGGATAAAGGAATGGGAGTAAAAGTTTTGTGATTGGGATCTGTATGAATCTTAAATAGGACCAGGTTATCTGCTTCACTTACAAAATTTATATCTGCATCAAGCATCGAACCGTCCGCAAGAGTTACTTTATATACACCACTGCTTACAAGATTTCTTCTATCGGAGACAACCAATCCTCCTGGAGAAACTATAGCTCCCAAGGCATAGAAGTCTGTACCTCCTTCTGGTGTGGGACCAGAAATACGCACGAAACTCTGGGCTGCCTTATCTATGGCAGTGATGATAGAATCTTCTTCTTTAACCACGGTAACTTCTTTGACTCCTCCACTGTTCGGCGCTACGGTTTCAATTGTATGCTCCACCACTCTATTTATAGTCTGAGTTACTGATGCTGGTGCTTGGGCTAGAAGCGATGTGGTGATGATGCCAGTAGCTATAGATGTAACGAAGCTCACCAGGAGAGTGAGAAGAATGATTTGTGTTTTATTCAATTCTTCCATCGAGGTCATATACTTAAGATACCACAATATTTCGTAATATTCGAGCAGCTTCTCTCACTTCATTTTCACTTGTCACTATCCCAAATGAAAACCTCAATGCTTCTCCACCTTCTTCTCTTAAATTAGATTTACAACTACTGCCGGTAGACACGGAGACACCCAGAGTATCGAGTTGTACTGCTAAAAATTCATGCAGGCTTCCGGGAAAACTTACATTCACAATAGTCGGCACATTAACCTCTGGAGTATTTATTACTATATTGGGAATACTCTTAATCTCTTCCATAAATACATCACGTACTTTCTTTAAATGATCTAAAGTTTCCTCACGAGAGTTCTGGGCACTCTTAAGATTCTTTACGAACTTCAGAATCGAGTCTACATTTTCTGTACCTGGACGAAGACCCATTTCCTGTCCACCACCGAACATGATGGGCTTGATGAGAACCCCTGGTCTAACCACAAGTAATCCCACTCCCTTCGGTCCTCCGACCTTAGATCCATCAAGTGTCAGTAAGTCTACCCCAAGCGTAGAGACATCTAAAGAAAGTATGTGCGCAGCTTGGCTTGCATCACTGTGGAAAAATATTTTTGAATTGTTTTTTTTCTTTAACTCTTTTATTCCCTTCCCAATCCTTGCAATAGGTTGAAGTCCACCTGTCTCGTTGTTTACATACATAATAGAGACAAGCACAGTATTCTCTTTAATTTCTGAAAGAATTTTCTCAGCTTTTATCTCTCCGTCTTCAGCTTGGACCACGCTCACTTCCCCTCCTCTCTTTAAAATTTCTTTAGCACTCTCTTGTATAGCAGAGTGCTCCATACTTGAAATGATGATGTGCGGTTTATCCATTTTCTCTCTTGCAGCTTCGAAGACTCCTAGGAGAGCAAGGTTGTCTGACTCTGTACCACCAGAAGTGAAGATAATGTCACGAGACTGAACATGTAAAATGCTTGCCGCATCCTTACGAGCCTCTTCAAGTCTATGCTTCGCCTCTAGACCTTCCTCGTGAAGTGCCGATGGATTGTCCCTTCCACCCGCAAAGTCGAGAAAAATTCTTTTCTTTCCGAAGATTCCCATAAGCCGATTCTAAACTCTCTTAACCTCATTGACAAATGACTCACAAGGCGTTAAATGGAACTAGATAGAACTTTAATATAAGACATCATAGGAGGCACTATGACCACTCTCACGACCCTAAGCCTAATGTGTCCGGTGTGTGAGAAACAATTTCGTTCACAATCTATCCAAAGCACCAACTCCTTCAGAGGTAAAAGGACAGACTTCCATGTACATGCATGGGGCACACAACCCCTGCCGTATCTCATCCACACATGCTGTATATGTGGCTACTCAGGCACTGAAAGAAGCTTCACAGATAGTGAAGAGATCTCTCCAATACTCCGTATGCGTGTGTGGAATGAGCTCACACCTTTCTTTACCTATGGACCGCTCTTAGGCTCCGAAAAATTCGAAGCCGCAGCCAAGATAGCTCTGTGGCGAGAAGAGAGCCCGCGGTACATAGCAGATCTACTTATACGCGCAGCATGGTGTTGTGTCTCCGAAGGAGATCCAGAGGCAGAGAGATTCTTCCGTCGCAAGGCAGCTTGGAAGTTCGAGGAAGCGTTGTCGGGCTTCGACGATATTGAGAAAGATGAGCGCGCTGTAATCACTTATCTTATCGGAGAACTCTGGAGGAGGATTGGTGATATACAGCAGGCCAAAATCTGGTTCGATAAAGTCCCAGATGAAATCACCGATATAGAAACACAACAGTGGATTATGTATGCCGCAGAAATGCAACGTGACAATCCTAGAGAGTGGTTCAGTTAATGTAATACCAACGAGGCTCGCCTCGTTTTTTGTTGAGAGTGCTAGAGATACTCAATTATGCTAATGTATCCCCAATGAAGTCCACCCCTAGCAGAGCCATTTCTCGTCCACCAGTTGTGGCCATCATGGGCCATATTGATCATGGTAAATCTACTCTTCTAGACTACATACGTAAGTCTAATATTACTGAAACGGAAGCAGGAGGCATCACTCAGCACATCTCGGCATATGAAGTTAAGTGGAAACGTCCAGATGGCCAAGTAGCCAAGATTACATTTCTAGATACCCCAGGACATGAAGCATTTCAAGGACATAGGAAGCGTGGTGCTAACGTGGCAGATATTGCAGTCCTCGTAGTCTCAGCTGAAGACGGAGTGAAGCCACAGACTCTTGAAGCATACAAACATATAAAAAGTTGCGAGATTCCATTTATCGTAGCTATTACAAAGATTGATAAACCAACGGCAGATATTGAAAGAACTAAACAGAGTCTTGCTGAATCAGATATATATGTAGAAGGATACGGAGGAAGTGTACCTGTCGTACCCATCTCGGCTAAGAATGGCAAGGGTATAGGTGAACTCTTAGACATGATTCTTCTAGTTTCTGACATAGAAAACTTCACTGGACATGGAGACAGATCTGGATACGGATACATTATAGAGAGTAAGATGGATCCCAAGAAGGGCATCACTACGGTGGGTATCATAAAAGACGGCAAAGTGGAGAAGGGCCAATTCGCCGCATCTCAAGGTGCTATGACACCCTTACGTTTCTTACTTGATGCTGATGGTAAACAAGTTGACTCACTCTCCTTCTCTTCTCCGGTGCAGATTGTCGGGTGGAGTGATCTTCCTCCAGTCGGAGCAGTCTTCGAAATATTCGATAGTAAAGAAGAAGCCAAGTTCTATGCAGACAGCGAAGCTGCAAAGCACTCTACCAAGAGAGTAGAGACACAAAATGTGGAGGGCATGGAGTATTTACCAGTTATTATAAAAGCTGATACAGCAGGGAGTCTCGAAGCTGGTCTGTACGAAATAAACAAACTCTCTCGCGAGCGCATACAGCCACGCATCGCATCGTCTGGTGTAGGGACCATAAATGAAAATGATGTCAAGGCAGCGCTTGCATCTAATGCACTTATCTTCGGATTTAATACAAAGATAGATGCACAAGCGGGAGCACTTGCAGAAAGAAGTGGCATTTCTATAGAAACCTTTGACATCATTTATAAACTGACTGAAAGGATCCAAGAAAAGTTAGAGGAGCGAGAACCAAGAATCGAAGTTGAAGAAGTGGCAGGTATAGCCAAGGTCTTGAAAATTTTTAGTGTCACTAAAGATAAGCAAGTCCTAGGGGCGAGAGTAACGAGCGGAATAATGGAGAATGGTTCACAAGTACGTATTATGAGACGTGATGCAGAGGTTGGGCGTGGGCGCGTGCGTGAGCTTCAATCAGCCAAGGTGAAAGTGGAAACCGTAGGAGAAGAAACTGAGTTCGGCGCATTGGTAGAGTCTAAAATCGAAATTGCTCCCGGAGATATACTTGAGAGAATCATTACAGTCACGAAATAATGAGACGAGTTAAACACGACAAGACAGAAGAAATCATCCACCGGCTCGCCGCAGAGTTCGTGCGTGATGAGTCGAGCCCTTCCTCACTCATCACTATCACACGCGTAGAACTTACTCCAGCTGGGAAAGATGCCGCAGTCTTCTTCACCACTCTACCGGAGTCACAGGAAGATACTGCACTAAAGTTTCTAGAGAGAAAAACAGGAGAATTTAAAAAATTCGTTCTTGATAAATCTCGTCTTGGCATTGTCCCCCACCTTACTTTTAAAATTGACTACGGAGAACGAAACCGCCAAAGATTAGATGAGATTAGCCGAGAATCTTAAATGTGTTAATGTAAATCCGTGTGGCGTGATGGCGAAGTGGTAACGCTTCGGTCTGCAAAACCGACATGCGGGGGTTCGATTCCCCCTCACGCCTTCCCGAGAGGGGTCGGGAGAACATTTGGTCTCCCGTGGAGGAAGGACTGGGAAAACTGTGGGTTTCCCAAACTGCCCAGGTGGTGGAATGGTATACACGGAGGACTTAAAATCCTCTGGTTGCAAAACCTTGTGGGTTCGAGTCCCACCCTGGGCATCAACAAATATTAAAAGTTAGCAAGAAGAACCAGTGATGGCGCTGGATCGCGCTCTAGAAGACCCCTTACTGTCTACACACCAGAAGGACTGGCCACTCTCTGGAGTAGAGAGGTTAGCAGATATCGCATAGCTTCCTCCAGTAGAGCGACAGACAAGAGTTGTGCCAGAGGGGTAGTTGACTGTTCTAGTGTATTCATTCATACCACTCGATATATCGGTAAATAATCCAGAGTTACAAGAATTTGTAGAAACTCCGTAACTACGATTTTTATCGTAATAAATTTCTGCGGAATACCTAAGACCACTAAGTTCGGATTTTATCTTGGCATTATTACCTTTCATCCGAGCTTCTTTGAGGGAATCACCTATAACATCACTAAGATCTTTGACACCGCTCGGAACAGCGATATTTACAGAATTGTTGATGTTGTCAAGTGTTAGTTTAAAATCTAGATTAGCCTGCTTGTCCTTGAGTGCCGTGGCGTCAGCTGGAGGGATTATGCGCATTTTGTAATCGACTATAGCGGGGTAACCCTTCTCATCTATCCACAAAGTTATGAAAGTATTTTTGTCCAAGTAGTCGAAAACCTGATCAAACTCTGCACTCTGTAGATACTCGAGTTGTCCTGTATCAGCAAGAAGCGCTTCAGACATGGTGTTACCTGGTGGTGCGTCACTTAGAAGCTTCTGGTAGTAAGGCACTATCTTATCTTTATTTATATTTATGTCGTATTTATAGTAAGTGTTGTCCCCTATCTTCTCCTTATGCGGTAAGCCCTTAAACTTAATGAGCCCTGTCTCGTCTGCTGTCTTAGCTGCAAACTTTAAGAACTCTCCAGCTTCTTGTCTGTTCTTCTTGTAGTCAGCTTCATAGTTACCAATATTATCTGCAAGGTAGGAAAATTCACTTGCCTCGTCTTTGGGTGTAGTGCTTGCACCGGGTAACCTAATCCACTGCCCCTTAAGTGTAGAAATATCACTCGAGAAAAAACTTGGCAAATTATTTATCTTTAAGAAGTAATCCTTATCTTTTTTCAGAGCATCGATATTTATTTTGTATGATAGATCTCCGAAGTCTCCTGTGGCATCTACATTAAATATCCAATTAGAAGAATCCCAGTCGGCAGTAGCACCCGCCGAAAGACTGGCAGAGAGCTCGGAAGGAAGATACCTAGCATACTCGCCAAGAGTAGCAATGAGAGGTTTAGGTGGTTCTTGTGAAAGGTAAAGATATGATGGACTATATTTAGTAAATGTTACAGTCTGACTAGTTATGGGAGTTCCTGTGGCTGGGTAATACGAGTATCTATCGGTACGGAACGAACTCTTGATGTAACTTATTGCTTGCTTAGTATCGAATGTGACTGTGAGATTAAAGTTCTTTCCTCCATCGGTTAGTCCATATTGATATTTTTCTTTGGTTCCCGGGTCAGTTATGGATGTTTTATATGATGAGTAATAAGAACTCTTACCTGCTACCACAGCTTCGAGTGTAGCTGGGTAAGTCTTCTGGTATTTAAGTATACCCAGAATGTCATTTATATCCCTTGCTCTCGTATAATCATTTTGATACTTCTGGAAAATGGCTGCATTGTCTGGAAGATTAATTTCAAATGGCACAGCTCCTGAGTCTCTAGGTGAGATGCTCACGGCAGAGCTTACACGATATGTGACTTGATGTATGTCAGAAGTCTTTTGGAGTATACCGGACAAGAGATCGTCTTCAGAATAAATCGTGGTAGAGAATGGGCCGATACCGAGCATGTATGCATATACTCCAGTGCCTACAATTCCAAGAATAAGTAAGACTCCAACTCCCCAAAATAAATATTTCTTAAGTGACTTGTGCCCAGGTTCAGGATTCGGAGCACTAGGTACAAAGGTAGGAACAGACAGATTCTTATCTAGAGCAGGTATTAAGGGCGCTGCGTGTAAAGGAGTTAGAGAAGGAGGAGTAGAAACAGGTGCAGGACCGACAGAAGGACCCATAGAAGCGAAGGCTTCATCTAGATCAGCCACAGTCCAACCACCAGCTGCAAGTATTGTGCTTCTAATGACTTCCGGAGAAACGCCTTTCTCTAGTCTGGAGCGAATATTCTGTACAAGTATATGATTAACCAATTGACTCACTATAGTGTATCACTTGAAGTAGTGAGGAAATTGGGAACTACTTCTGGGTGTGGATTACTTTCTAAATATGTGGTCTTCTTGAAAAGCTCGGACTTTTTTGCAATACTTGTGCATGTTCGCGCCCATAACTCAGTTGGTAGAGTAGCCGCCTCTTAAGCGGAATGTCGTAGGTTCGATCCCTACTGGGCGCATAATGTGCGGGGCACATTATGCGAGCCGCAGTCCTGGTTTAGACAGGACGAGGCGGGGTCGCGGAAATTTCTAGCAAGAAATTATCCGTGACCACAATGTGCAAGCCGGATTGAGTGCAATTTATGTATATGTTAGGGTGACTACAGAAACTCTTTCAAGGAGCTGTCGTGCTCATCATCGCATTCATTATCGTTATTGCAGCCAATTGGGTCGGCATGATCCTACACGGCAGAGCGAAGTTTCGCCAAGGTTACAAAAAGGGCTTTGAGGAAGGAGCCTGGGATGCAAGGTACTTAACACCAAAGGACAATGGCCGCGTGGGAACTATCGTGTCCGTCCTTAGTGAAGGTCAGTTTTATGAGGATTACATTTACATGGTCGCCTTCCCCCAGGTTTTCATCAATCCGGCGCATACACTGCCGCACAAGTTGGTGAAGATAAGTTGCAATCCAATGAGGCAGCACAGAAAAGTTGGACAGAAGGTCATTTACTACTTGCATATGGTCTGGGATTACGATCCCCATGCAGTGTACCCCGACGTTCCTGAGTACGTGCATTGACCGGCCAAAGTTAACCAGGCACTCCTAGCGAGTGCTTTTCTTTTACCAAATCTTGCTCTGTGCTAGAGTATTCTTGCAATTATTGCCGAGGTGGCGAAATGGCAGACGCGCATGGCTTAGGACCATGTACCGCAAGGTGTGGAGGTTCAAGTCCTCTCCTCGGCACAATTTATAAGTTTATAAGTTATAAGATAAAAAATCCGAGATGGGTGCTCGGATTATTTGAAAGCAATGTAAGAAGCTAAAGAAATCACCACAACTATAATTACGACAAACATACAGATTTGTTTGCCAGAAAGTTCGGAATCTCGGGCTTCCATATTGCCTCCTTAGAGAACTCTTATATGATTGTAACACCATGCGGGTATGGTTTAGTGGCAGAATGCGACCTTCCCAAGGTTGAGACGCGAGTTCGATTCTCGCTACCCGCACCAGTATTTTTGGCGAGAATCGAACGAGGTGGGGTCGGGAGGAGAAGCTCCTCCCGTGGAGGAAGGATTCGGAAAACCGTGGGTTTCCGAGAGGTGAGATATCTCGCTACCCGCACAGAAACAAAAAGGCAGCACAAGTGCTGCTAGATACCTCGCTTAGAGAGTTCGGACAATACTGTCCTTAACGCAGTAACAGCCGGTGGGTTCTCAGTGGCTGTACTAATGTAAGAAGAATTCACGCCCATACTTCTCATGAATGACAGATTCCAATGTCTGGTCTCACGAGAACGCTTTTCGGCCATTTCTCTCTGATCTCCTCGAAGCATCATCCGAGCAAGATCTTCTCCGGGATTGGGCTCGAGGAAGAATGATACAACCTCACTTTTCCCAATATACTGAACAAGCTTGGCCGCCGCTTCTGGTACAAGTGCCATGACGCTCGATTTGTCATTTAGAAGTGCTTTATCGATGTCCGCCTTCCTCGTGCCGACTCGGTATACACCGTGCGGAAATGTCCAGAGAAATTCTTCCGCTTTCATCATCTCGTTGAAACGCCCGTCGACCACATACTCGTACTCGTCTGGTACGTCACCAACTCTTGGCATACGAGTGACGAAACTCCTGCCGCGGAAAATCTCCAGATCAGTTCTTGCTTCCAGAAGTTTCTTAATGAGGGTACTCTTGCCTGATCCTGGCCGACCAGTAATGGTGACGAAGTGTGGCCTCTGCATATGTCCCCTTTCCAAGTGTCTATAATCATTTAAGCACAAATCTTATTTGACTTTCACTTTATTTTGTGATATTTTATAAACAGAGCTTGAACCTTAACTACTTTAACGGAGGCCTTAATGCTGCCGCTTCTTTGGTGGATCCCGATATGGGTCATCACCTTCTACCTTCTCATGAGTCTGAAGGTATTCGCCCCAGATGAGATCGCAGCTGTCTATCGCTTGAACAAACGAGTGGAGGTTGTCGGGCCCGGTGGAATTAATTTCTACCCATGGCTTCTCTACTCGGTGAAGAGGTTCAAGACTCAGACCGTGCGAGTAATCATCCCCGGCAAGAAGGAACAAATCGTAAGAAACGATGACACTCCTCTTCAACCCGGAGAAGTACGCCCGATCAGAGTACTCCAGACCTCTCTGGCTGCAGCACTCTTCTACAAGCCCAAGGTTCTGGGCGATCCTTCTAAAGGTTATGAGGACAAACTCGTCACCTTCCAGGAATTCGTCCGAGGAAACCCTGAGCTCGAGCGTGCAATGCGAGAAGATTCTCTCCATAGCTCTCTAACCACTGAACTCATCTCTTATGTGGACTGGGATCTCAAGACTCATTTCCAAGGAGATCCGAAGAAACATCCACTTTTCGACTTCGTCGAGAATGTGGGGTCGATCGAGAGTGCCAATGTACGTATCGACAGTACAGTACGCGGTGCTCTTCAAGATCTCTTCGCCCCTCTCACAGCCGGTCATGCCGCGCATGTAAAGGGATATCTCCAAGAGCTCATCAAGAAACGTGTTGAGATACTGGTTGGTGAGAAGAACGAAGACTCCGAGAAATCACCCACCATAGCAGAAAGGCCGTGGGGCATCAATGTCTCAGCTGCTCAGATTGAGGAGATCAACCCGGGCAAACGAGTGAACGAGGCCCGAGCTGATGAAGCAACTGCAGTGTCCATCCGCAATAAGACAGTCAAGGATGCTGAAGCCTCACGAGATGCCAACATGAAAACCGCTGACGGAGATGCGTATCGTGAGAAAACTATCGGCGAAGCAGAAGCAGAAGCTTTCGAAAAGAAATCGAAAATTCTCGCGACCGACGGTGGCTTCCGAGCTGCACAGCTCGAGGCGGTAAAATCTGTGTACAAAGATGCCGACACCATCGTGACCAACGGTGACTTAGGAAACTTAGTTGGTGCTCTAACCGCGGTGAACAAGGCTTCCGGTAGTAAGTAGTTCAGGTAGCAAATCATCTGAGGGACCCATAATTTATGGGTCCCTTTTTACTTGACAAACAACATGATTGTGATATAATTAAAGCAGACCAAGTTTCTCGACATTTTTCAGGAGGTGTTCATGTGGACAACGATTGGCCTCTTGATCACTCTGGCCATAGCAGGGTCGGTGATCTACTACAAAGTGAGAGAGGGTAAAAAAGTTCTCACTCCCTCTTCCCCGCCGGTACCACCCACCGATACTCCATCGGCGCGGTCATACTCATTCTTCACCGAATGGTATAGGAAAGTCGACCGCAAGAAGTGGGCCAAGCGTGGAGCAATCCTTGCGGGAATTCTCCTTCTTATCTGGTTCATTGACTCCAAAGTGAATGAATCAGAAGCGAAAGCAAAGAAGGAGCAAGCAGCCCAGGCCAAGGCCGACACGTTGTGGGACAAGTCTGTATCCGAGAGAGGTTTCTACCTGGAAGATACTTCATATGTCTTCACCACGACAGTCGACACCAACTGGTCCTCGGTCTTCATTGCTCGCAGAGGCTACTGCTTACGCACGGATGCTTTAGATCCGTCTAAGGGTTACCTCTATGCCATGCACCACGACACTCTGAAGGTCACCGCAGATCATCCATTGTATAAGTATGTGACTCGAGAACTCGTAGAGAGCATGCCTTTCACACTCAGAGCTTACGGCGCTTCTAGGAGCACCATCGTGATCTGGCATGAGAAAGTAAACTCGAAGGGAGAATGTCCCACCAAGCACCTCAAGCTTCCGAAATTAAGTATGCCGGAAGTTCACCGCCTCAGTACAAACTGAGGCGGTTTGTTTTATCTTTTATAAGTTACTTCGAATGTTAGCCGGTGCTTGGGATGTTCCGATGGTGGAGTTCAGAGTGTTTAGAATAAATCGGATGATACCATATGCACTAAACATGATGAGCATACCAATGAGTCCGAAGAGAATTGAGCGTTTGCCTTGCTTGCGTCCTTCAGCATCTCCCGCATTGGAAATAAATTTCACAATACCAATGAAGAAAATTATGAAGGCTATGGCGAAGAGAAGTAGAATCAGAGGATTCAATATCGCCCTATCAATCTTCGCTAAGAGCCCAACTATAGTCATCTAGAATTAACGCTGAGGAACAGTCGGGATTACAGGAGTATTCTCTCCTGGGTTTACGCCTGGGATGGCATCTGCTAGAAATCTAACTAACCCCCAGACTGCTGTCATGACGAAGAGTGCTACCACTCCCCAGATCATGATCTGACGAGCTTCCTTCTGCCTTTCTGGATCTCCAGCAGCGAAGACGAATCGAGCCAAACCCCAGAAGAATCCGAGTAATGCTATACCCACTACTATGGGAAGTGCTCGGTTAACTAAAGTGCCGATTGAGCTTAATATACCTCCAACATTTCCGAAATACGTCTGAGCGAAAGTGAGGCTCGGAGCGACAGCGAGAGAAGTTAAGATCGAAGCGGGGATAAATTTTTTCATTTAAACTCTATTACTTAATATTAATAACCTTGCGGCTTAGTTAATGATGCCATAGAGAGTACCAAAGACAAGCCTTTTATCCCCCGCCTATCAGACATTCCTCGAACCACCTGGTAAAGGTGAGGTGTCCCAGCCGTTAAGGTCTCCAGGGTCTATTCCTAGAGATTGTCTTACGAAGTTGACCAAGCCCCAGACACTTACCATGACGAAGAGCGCCACGATCCCCCAGACCATGAGGTTTCTCCCTTCCTCATGACTCTTTGTATCACCTGATTTAAATATAAACTTGGCCAATCCCCAGAAGAAGACCAGAAGTCCAGCACCTGCAGCTAAGATGATGAGTTGGTTAACTATTTTCCCTAAAGCGACGATAAGGTCTCTAAGCATTTTAAATAATTAAAAAGTTTATTCTGGTAAGAACGGCAGGCCAGTCACAAATAATCCTAAGTCGGAGCCGAAGAGTGATATCAGTCCCATAAAGCTAATCATAATGAAGAGTCCGAGTACTCCCCAGATCATGAGGCTCCTGCCATCTGCGTGGCTAGCGGCATCTCCAGACTTACCTATAAACTTCACCAAGCCCCAGAAGAAAACCAGAAGCGCTGCACCCACAAGCACAGGAAGCAAGAGATTTATAAGCTCGACTACGTGTGTGATGATGGTGCGGAAAGTCATGGAGAATTAAAGAGATTTAACAGTATTATAAATAACTTCTGATATAGCCCAAGCTCCAAGTAGTATGGCAGTGCCTATGGCTGTATAGAGTAGTGCTCTCGATGCATTAGAAACCTTAGTAGGATCTCCTTGAGCAGTGACATACTTGAATCCAGCGAAGATAAATCCGAGTACTGCTAGCACTCCACCAATGGGTAAGATGATGTTATTTATTATAGATTTTAAAAGTTCCGAAATACTTCCTCCTGTCTTGAATGGATTTTCGAGATGAATACCGATGTTTGTATCTTTTCCTCCGCTCTGGGTGCCCGAACCAGGATTGGCACCGCCTTGAGTACCAGTACCGGGATTTTGAGCTAGTACAACAGAGAAGCTCGTGAGTATAAAGAGAGAAATTACTGGAATTAAAAATTTTTTCATTTATTTACGGTATTTATGGATTGCCTAAGATTGAATAACTGTCTGGGTTCTGAAACAACGTATGAATAATAGTATATATGACAAGCCAGGCCACTAGTATAACGATGTAGCCAATGATCACACTCATCCCGGTGTCCTTGGCTTTCTTAAGCGCGGCCGGGTTACCTTGGGAGGTGATAAGGCGTATACCTGTAACAACTGTAAGGATCACTACTACTAGAGTGGAAAGAAGAACAAGATCTGTAATTAAATTATTTGTTACTACTACAAGATCATGGAAACCACACGAGTGAATGAATTCTCCAGTAGTCTTGCCGCAAATGATGAGTGGTTTCCAACCTGGTATAGCGTCCATAGATTATTTAGTTAGTTCGTCTAAGTCGTCATTACCCTTCGCTACCGCTTCCTCGGTGCCAGATCTACCCGAGTTTACTGCTTCAATCATACTATTAAGTATCAGGGCGCTTTTGGTCGGTTCTGGATCAAGCCACCCTCGTGACTGTATAGCTGCATCAAATAAGACTGCCAAGTATCCGTTATCCGGCCTCTGGGAAAGAAGGTCCCTGCGTGCCGGTGGAAGACTTAGGACCTCTGAGAGTATCTTCCCCTTGTCATGTGAGACTAGAGTCAAAACTGCAGTGAGAGCTCCGTTGGGATTCTTAGATCCGCGAGTTATGGCCAGTCCATAGATACGAGCCATGGTGACCTCTCTACCCGAAGCGCGAGACTGAGGAACAGGAGAGAGGCCAATATTTAAGTTAGGATTCTTGGCCTTGAGTTCTTTAAACTCACTTCCGAACCCAATATAGAATGCACTGTCACCTGAGATGAAGTTAGTTTGGGCAGATAGGAGAGACCTGTTCCATGTATAGAAGTCTTTAGCTTGGTTAGAAAACTGAGTATAGAAGTCGAGTGCAGAAGAAGCGGGATTAGTAGGTGAGTTCAGAGAATTTGTAAGAGTCGGTATTAAACTCCCGTCTGATTGAATCTTCGTTATGGATGTTCCGGCTTGGAGCATAAGAAGAGACAAGATGTCTTTAGAATGAGGAATATTCTTCGTCTCCCCCAGAGCTAGAGTAGCCTGTGCGATGTTGCCTGCATTATCTTTCTTGGTGAGTTTACTTATATAAGAATATATTTCATCCCAGTATTTTATGGGCTGGGCTATGGCAGCAGAATCCAGCATGTCTCTGTTCGAGTAGAGCACTAGCGGATCCATATACAAAGGAAGTGCATATATACCACCCGAAGAAAGGAAGAGTTCGCCTTCTTGGACAAATGTGGATGAAAAATCTTTCTGACTGACACTTTGGTACGGTATTAGAAGAAGTTTCTCTCTCTCGGTCCACAGAAGTGACTCAGGGATAAGAATAATATCTGGACCCTTACCCAGAGCTAGTGCTTCAGTGAAGTCGTGGTCGAAAGTGCTCCCAGATTTCTCAACATAGTTTACAGTAAGGGTCTTGTCATTTATCGCCGCATTAGAAATGAAAGCTGAGAAGTCGGACTGTGGTAAGGAACCCCATATGGTGACACTTACGCTTCCATTACTTGAGCCACGGAAAAGTGAGAAGATGAGTACGGCGGCGAGAATTGCTATCCCGAAGACCGCCAGAAGAATAATCTGAAACTTAGACATTTATCTTATTTTAAGTTTTTCTTGAAGATAAGACCATAGTGATGTTCCCCAGCATCGAAGACTCTGTCTAGAGAGAAGGAGCAGGATTCAAAGAGCTTCTGAGCCTTCTGTGGAGGTAAGGCCTCGTGAGTAGCCTGCTCAGTTCCTAAGAATTCTAAACTGCTCCACTCTACTATGCATACTTTACCGCCAGGTTTAAGTATTCTGTTGGCTTCCCTTGCAGCTCCTTCAGGGTCTTTCAGTCTGAATAAAATATTTGAAAACACTGCACCGTCGAAGATTCCGTCTCTTAAGTGCGTACCATTCTTGGTCTCGATATCTCCCCAGATAACATCTACATTTTCTCTACCGTGCTTAAGTATTACATTCTTAAGTCTTACTAACCTCTCGCTTAATAGATCCACTGAACACACTCTGCCAGATGGTCCAAGCACCTTAGACAGTGCATAAGTATAATGTCCAGCTCCACTACCAAGGTCTGCAACCTTCTGACCCGGAGTAAAACCGAATTCTAAAGCATTTTTATCTGCATCATCATGCATGCTTGTCTTATTGTACTACACCCTAAGCTGTGATAATCTCTTCAAAAGACTATTACCCTCTCAAGGAGAGTGCCGCATGAGCGAGTCCCAGGCACAGGTCGAAGGATCACCCGCTTCCTACACCAGAAACTTCGAGCGTGGTGAGACGTATCTCGAACCCAGTCTGACTCCCAGGCTACGAATGATGCGAGACCTCAATGCTCGAGGATTCATGTTGGTGGGGAGATGTAACCCTATCGACTGCCCGTTTCCTCTACATTACCTCGAGAGGTACCAGGAAGGATTCATCCTCGGCGCCAGAGCCGAGGGACTCAAGGATGTCGGCATTATCCCGAAGTATCCAGATCTTGACCTGAGGGCGATACTCGGACACCTCATACGTGGTGAATGTGTCGAGGTTGGTGAGCACACACTCACTGTCTACCAGCTAAGATCCTAAGACTCCTGACCCTACCCGGGTCATTTTTATTACATACAAATTAAACTTGCGAGCGAGTCACCCTCGCGGAGTTTCATTATGCGGACACCTTGTGTCTGTCTACCGAGAACTGGGATCTCCTTCACATCCACACGCACTACCTGACTCTTCTTCGAGATGGCTATAACTTCTTCCTCTTCTCCATGCACAATCTGTGAGGCGATAACTTCTCCAGTTTTCCCTGTCACCTGCTGAGTTAAAATTCCCGATCCTCCCCTACCCTGTACTTTGTATTCAGAAAGTTTAGTACGCTTGCCGTATCCATTTGCGGATATTACTAAGAGATATCCAGACTTCCACACAGGCTTCACTACATACGCTCCTACTACTTCATCCTTTTTATCTAAACTTATGGCCCGTACTCCACCCGCTGATCGTCCCATCTCTCTGATATCATTTTCTTTAAATCTTATTGACTGTCCTTTCCTAGTCACAATAGAAATGTCATCTCCTTTCTCGACATGAGTAACTGAGACGAGCCTGTCACCTGGAGCGAGTTTAATGGCGATGATTCCTGACGAACGTACATCGTGGAAACTCGAGGCTGAAACTTTCTTCCCTGTGCCATCCTTAGTAATCATCATTAGTGAACCTTCGATATTTTTACTCTCCTTAGACATTGGAAGTATTGATGTAACTCTCTCGTCATTTCCCAGTGCGATAAAGTTCATGACCGACTTGCCACGAGTGGCACGTCTGCCTTCTGGAATATCATACATCTTCACTTGGTAAGCCTTGCCCTTGTCAGTAAAGAAGAGGAGATCTGAGTGAGTAGAAGCTGTGAGGAAGTTTGTGACGAAGTCTTCTTCCTTAGTGTCCAAGTCGACAACCCCAACTCCACCACGCTTCTGCCGCTTATACTCGTCAGGATTAGTGCGCTTGATGTATCCACCGGAGGTTAAGACGAGTGCATTCTGTTCATCTGGGATAAGATCTTCAACTGAAAGGACCTTCACTCCGCCCTTTATCACCTTAGTGCGTCTGTCATCACCATACTTTTCTTTCAGATCATTCAGCTCGGTCTTTATGACACTAAGAATTTTCTTTGGTGAGGAGAGAACATCCTTAAGTTTCTCTATGAGTATTTGAACTTCTTTGAGTTCATCTTCAATCTTCTTGCGCTCAAGTCCTGCAAGCTTCTGGAGACGCATCTCAAGTATGGCTTGGGCCTGACGCTCGGAGAACTTAAACTCCTTCTGCAGCCCGAGCTTGGCATCCTCAACAGTGCGGGAAGCACGGATGAGCTTTATGATCTGGTCGATGTGGTCAAGCGCTTTTTTAAGTCCTAGTAGGATATGCTCGCGGTCGAGGGCTTCTTTCAGTTCGAACTCTGTTCTGCGCTTCACCACTACTTGTCTGTGCTTCACGAACTCTTGAAGCATGGACTTTAAGGCTAAGGTTTGTGGCACTCCGTCCACCAGAGCTACCAAGTTCAGGTGAAATGTTTCTTCGAGTTGAGTGTGTTTATATAAAGCATTTAAAATTTTCTGCGGTTGACTGCCAGACTTAAGTTCTATAACCACTCGAATGTCCTTGGTTGATTCGTCACGCAAGCCCTTGATACCTTCAATCTTTTTCTCCCGTACTAGATCAGCAATCTTTTCTATAAGATCGGCCTTGTTCACTCTAAAGGGAATAGCCGAGATCACTATCTGAGACTGACCAGCCTTGGTCTCTACAATGTCTGCGACTCCACGAGTAACTATGCCGCCACGCCCTGTAGCATATGCATGATTAATATCTTTCTGATTGAAAATTATTCCTCCAGTTGGAAAGTCCGGCCCTTTTATAAACTCGAGTAAATCTTCCGTCGTAGCATCTTCATCATTTATAAGAGTGATAGCTGCATCCACCACTTCCCTTAGGTTGTGCGGAGGAATGTTGGTAGCCATGCCGACAGCAATGCCAAGTGTGCCATTTAGAAGAAGGTTCGGTGCACCAGATGGAAGTACCGTCGGTTCTTTCCTAGTACCGTCGTAATTTGGACGGAAGTCTACAGTATCTTTCTCAATGTCGCGAAGCATTTCACTTGCTAGACGGCTCATCTTGGCTTCCGTATATCGGTAAGCTGCTGGTGGATCACCGTCAATGGAACCAAAGTTTCCTTGACCGACGACAAGCGGATAACGAGTGGAGAACTCCTGAGCAAGTTTAACCATGGCATCATAGACAGCTACATCTCCATGCGGGTGATACTTACCTATCACATCTCCTACCACCGTTGCAGACTTGCGAGTTCTCCCTGCTTGAGAGAGACCCGACTCATGCATGGCATAAAGAATACGACGATGCACGGGCTTCAGTCCGTCTCTGACATCAGGAAGAGCACGGTCAGTAATAACTGACATTGCATAGTCGATGAAGGAATCCTTCATCTCACTAGTGATGGAGCGTGGTTCTATCTTATCTATATTATCTGCCATACTGAATGTCGTTTGATACAGTACCTTGGAATCGAGCTTTGACGTTCTTCACTCCCTGCCTAAGTGCAGTAAATGACGAAGCTAGTCCAGAACCAATGGTAGAAAATGGTGAAGAATCTTTCGCACCAGTAAGAGTTATAACCCCCGGTTCACTCCTCTGAACTGCTACCTCCTGGTGCATTCCCCCGAAGGTTCTCC
>JAIFWJ010000001.1:0-18547 GCA_019661865.1 Candidatus Parcubacteria bacterium | reverse complement strand
GGAGAGGAGCCGAAGGTCACCAGAGACCAAAATGTAAAAATAAGAAGCGTGAAAACTCCCGAGACAAGAAGTGCGAATCTCTTCTTCTCTCCTTCTGACTTTGTATGAAGATTTGCAATATAGTGTCGCATAAATTTATTTATAGTGAGTATATAGAATTATTCTTCTTTTAAGACTACGATCTCACCTTCCTTTCCTTCCAAATCCCTTTTCTTCACTACTAGTTTATCAAGTGGAGAATTTTTGTCCTCTCCGCCTTCCTTCAGAAATTGATTCAGAGCATCCTTCTTACCCACGGCTCCGTAGTGGATTGGGATAATAACCTTAGGCTCGAGGGAAACCGCAAGCTTGTAAGCGGACTCTGGATCTAGAGTGCCTTCGTCACCTATAGGCACGAAGAGTATGTCTATATCTTCCATAGACTCTTGGGCCAGGGTAGGCAAGGTCGGGTTCGAAAGCGCTCCAAGGTAAGCCAGGTTCATACCTTCGAAGAGGACTGTATATATAGTATTAAGCTTCTTGCCTCCCAAGTTACTTTCTGAAAGAAAGCCCTTAACTGTAACTCCGCTTACCTCATACTCTCCCGGACCCTTGATGACGAACGACTCCTTATCTCCACGGGAAGTCTGATCCTCTCCATTAAGGTCCGGGTGGTTGGTAGTTATGAGGGTTATATCCGCGCCGAACTTGCGACTGCCAAGCTTAGAGTTCTTAGAAATAGGGTTTATAGCTAGGGTCAGATCGCCTTGGGAAATCTTCACAGATTCTACTCCCTGGTAGCTCACTATCATCCTTGCATTTTAGCACATTTTAAGACATTTTACCAGGCTTTTTCAACACCAATTAGTTTGCATAATTCTTACGAATGATATGCTGAAAGGAGACTTGGGTGCTCTTTGACTCATACAAGGAGGCACTATGTTAAGGCTTTCTCTTCTTGCTAGCTTAGGATTAGTCTTAAGCTGTGCACAACATTCACTTCCCTATCCCATACTCCCAGAACCGTTTGTAGAAATTTCAGGAGGCGCAGAAACTCGTACAGTATACGAACTTCGTACCATCTCCTTCGCCTTGGACCGCATTGACCAGAGAGGACTCCCCCTCGACCACACTTACAGACACGCGGGTACTGGCTATGGAGTAACCGTTTATGTGTTCGATGGTGGTGTCCAGATGGCTCACCCAGAACTCAGCGGGCGAGTAAGAATCGGCTACACTCCCTTCCCTAATGATCCGAAACTCTGCAATGGTCACGGCACTGCTGTAGCAGGAGCTATCGCCGGTAAGACCTTGGGGGTAGCACCAGGAGCGATGATTGTAGATGTAAAGACGGTATTATGCGACAGACTTCGTGGCTCGATTAGGAGTATTGTCGAGGGAGCTCTATGGGCTATCAAGGATCATGAAGAACATCCTGGTCCCGCGTTGGTGAATTGGTCTTTCATCGTTGACACTTTACAGCGGATACCTTCTCTCGACTCAGCTGTAGCAGCACTTAATAAGGCCGGCATGGCAGTGATAGTCTCCGCGGGTAATGTGGAGATGAATGCATGTAAAATTTCTCCAGCAAATGCCGGAGGAGCAATTGTCGTCGGATCCTCTAGCATCGTCCATGAGACGGATGATCCCACTTCACCCATGGTAGACAGAAGATCAATAGGTACTGCCTGGGGACCGTGCGTAGACATCTTCGCTCCTGGAGACTCTGTACTTCTACCTAGCTTCGACAAGGAATTCAACCCCAGTGTACAGATCTGGAGTGGGACTTCAATGTCCACGGGCTATGTAAGCGGTGCTGCAGCGCTCTTTCTGGAGAGAAATCCGAAAGCTACCCCGCTTCAAGTACTCAAGCACCTTTGGCAAAGCTCCACGCCAAATGCGGTGGGAGATACATTCAGCCCTTTCCCTCGAATGCTCTATGTAGGAAGTCCGGCAGCTCCCATCGATACCAGCTATAGAATATGTATGCAAGGATCTATCATCCGTAGGCGGAAATGCTAAGCCTACGGATTTTTATTTATGTATATTTGTGTATAACAGTATTTGACAAGTTTCTGGAAGAGAGTAATTTCAATACCAGGCTGTTCCTTCCCACCACAAGGAGGCTGGATGCTTCAGATCAGAGCTGGGCCCCGATGGCTTCTCACAGTCATCGTGGCACTCGTGATGATGCTCACCCCTCGTCTGGCACAATCGTCACGCAATACCGCAAGGGCAGATGCTCCTCGGGGTCAAACCCTAGACGCAATGCCTTTGCTTCGCGACTTTGCATGCAACACCGCAGAGCTCGTGATGGAATGTGCCGACGTTGTAAACATCACCACGTACATGGTGAAGTCTGCTCCGGTCTACATCGACTGCGACATACCTCCGCCGAGAACGGCACTCGAGGCTGCATTCATCCAGTGCGGCGATTACGCTACTTATATCTCGACAACAGCGGCACAGTACAAGTCGGTGAACACACTCTCAAGTACGGCGACACGCGTCACAAGTGCGAGGGCGGCTAACTACCGTGTCGTTCCGACGCGTCAGTCGGTGTAGCACCTCGTCTGAATGGGCGCCGCAGCTCTGGGCCGACTAGCACAGCTAGTCGGCCCTTTCACTTTTTATAAAATTGTGTTAGTTTAGTGAAGTTCTTATTAACCCCTCGGGTCAATAACCCCTTACGCTCTGGCAAACACTGATGCATCGTAAGACACTGCTCGAGGCAGAATTGAATGTCATTATTTGGAACAAAAGAGCCTGAGATAAGGCCAAGTGGAATAATGGTGGACTTTATAGAAAAGTCTCCTAACCCACCAAAGGTTGATGATGTAGTAGAAGGTACAGTGCTCTCCGTAGACAAGGGCGCTCTTTATATTGACCTCCCTCCATTCGGTACAGGCATTATCTTCGGTCGAGAGTTTATGAACGCCCGCGACATTATAAAGAAAGTAAATGTCGGAGATACTGTCGCAGGTAAGGTAGTAGGACTTGGCGGAGCAGACGGATACATCGAGATCTCACTCAAGGAAGCTCGACAAGCACTTATCTGGAGCGAAGCAGAAGAAGCCATAAAGGAGAAACGAGTATTCGAACTTGCAGTGACAGATGCCAACAAGGGTGGACTAATATTGAACTGGCAAGGACTAATGGGTTTCTTACCTGCATCACAACTGAAGCCCGAGCATTATCCTAGGGTTAACGACGGTGACAAGGACAGGATATTGGAAGAACTTCGTAAGCTTGTAGGAGAGAAACTCTCTGTCACAGTAATAGGAGCTACTCCTAAGGAAGGAAAATTAATCTTCTCTGAGAAATCCCCTGAGACTAAGAGCAAGGAAAATATAATTGCCAAGTACTCACTCGGTGATGAACTGACCGGAGAGGTAACAGGACTTGTAGACTTCGGTGTCTTCGTGAAGCTTGAGGAAGGACTTGAAGGACTAGTTCACATCTCCGAGATCGATTGGGGCTTGGTGGAAAATCCTAAAACCATGTTTAGAATTGGAGAGAAAGTTCGTGTGAAGATTATTGAGATCAAGGACGACAAAATCTCACTCTCCATAAAGGCATTGAAGGAGAACCCCTGGAAGGACGCTGCAGAAAAATACAAAAAAGATATGGAAGTACAAGGTGTCATCATTAAGTACAACAAGCACGGTGCCCTGGCTTCTATAGAAGAAGGCGTGGCAGGTCTTGTCCATGTCTCGGAGTTCGGAAGTGAAGAGAAACTTCGTGAGGAACTTGAAATGGGTAAGACATACCGCTTCAAGATAACCCTTTTCGACTCCAAGGAGCAGAAGATGGCTCTCTCGTATATCGAGAAAAAATAGTGTAAGGTAGTTTTAGACTTGAACCTTCTCATAGGAGAGGCCAATGAACTGCACTGTGTTCGTCCCCGTCTTCACAAGTTACTTCAGCGACGCAAATTTCTATCACCTTACGGAGGAAAGTAGTCTTAGACTCGACCGGCTTTGGGAGAAGCTTGCCAAGCCATTGGGATTGTGGAAGAAGACGCCGAAGCTTATTATCCCATCACACGGTGATATGGCCAGGTCGTATGCACTCAAGCTCGTCGACCGGCATCATCTTGATGTCAGCATGGCGACATATGCAAGCACTACAGACGTACGCAGTGAATGTTTGAACTCGATGAAGCTTCGGCCAGAGAACCAGAAACCTCTGATCTTTTTCTTCGGGGGCACGGCAGGAGGATATGTTGAAGACATCCTCTCTTCTTTCCAGAGGAGCTCTGCCATCGTTGGATATGACGGAGAACCTGTGAGAAAGTTCCTTTCGCGTCTTATAAATCTGAATCCTCCGCTAGCTCTGATACTTAAGTTGTCTGATTGTAGTACCCAGGTCGTCGATTTCGAGTATCGAGACAACCTCCGAACACTCCCTTCAACGCTCGACTCTGAGCTTGGACCAGCGACCGTTACCTAACAGTCGCTTTTTTATACTTATTTATACTTGTTTATACTTATGCTTGACTTGACAAGCTGGGGTGTGTTGTGGTATGATGGATATAGACTCTAACGCACAGGTGAAGCATGTTCTCCGAATGGAACTCCGAAGACAAGAAGTCCGGCGAGCCCATCAAGTTCGACGGGATTCTGAAGGTCGTCGTTCCTATCCTCATCGCTCTCATGCTCCTCTCACGGCTTTCGTAAGTCATGCAAGCCACCACAACCACCGCTAGCACCCCACGCTAGCGGTTTCTTTTATTTTTGATTGGCTACTCCCATGGCAGCTTGCAGTCCGTCACTTACTAGTGTCTCCACTGCATCACGCATACGCTTAAAAACTTTTTTCAACACTTCCTTCTCCTTAGTATTAAATTTTCCCAAAATATGTTTCTCAACCTGACTTTCCCCTAGGGGCTTTTTTATTTTCCCACTTGGTGTCGTGGGCGAAATACCGATACGGATTCTTATAAAACTTTCTGTCTTTAGAGCTTTAATGATTGACTCTACACCCTTATGTCCCCCACTCGATCTGTTCCAAGACATCTTTATAGTTCCTATGGGTAGATCCAGATCATCATAAATTACCACTAATTTCTCTGCCGCTTTCTTACTCTTCACAAACTTCAATACGCCGCTTCCCGACTTGTTCATATATGTATCAAGTTCTATAAACTGCACACCTTTAGGGCAGTCTTTCATAAGATAATCTTGTGCCTGACGTCCAGTATTATGTCTTGTGTCTTTAAATTCCTCACCAGGATTCCCGAGTCCAGCTATTGTGTACATAAAAATAGTGTAGCACAATCGCTTTAACTCTTGTGTCAAGCGAGAATTACGGATAAAATTCTCACAAATGGAAGAAGTTCCTCAAAATCAAAACGCAAAAACCAAAAACTTTTTCAAAGAATTACTGAAACTTACACTTATCGCACTTTTTATCGTCGTCCCATTCCGTCTGTATATCGCACAACCCTTCATAGTAGAGGGTGCATCCATGGAACCAACCTTCGAGACAGGTCAGTATCTCATTGTGGATGAATTGACATACCACTTCGACGCTCCGGCTCGCGGCTCGGTACTTATCTTCAAGTATCCTAAGGATCCTTCTAAATATTTTATTAAGCGTGTCATCGGTCTTCCAAATGAAAAAGTAGTTATAAAGAACGGAGAAGTCACCATCATTAACTCCGCTAGTCCAAACGGCTTTACATTAAACGAGCCATATATCGAGTTTACTAAGAAGGACAGTGGCACATTCACATTGGGACCCAGCGAGTACTTCGTTATGGGAGATAATAGACTAGGATCAGCAGACTCTCGCCTCTGGGGACCAGTGCCACAAGCCAACATTATTGGCCGCCCAGTCTTAAGGTTCTGGCCATTTACACTTCTACCAGGAAACGTCAACGAAGATAAATGAAAACTCAAAGCCTCAAACCGCAGTATGAATTGAAGGAGTTTGACAGACCTCTTTTCATCGCCGCTCATTTTGGCTTTACTCCCATAGATCCTCCCAAGGTCAGTGACAAGGACATAAGCATGACCCGTGACTGTATGCCGAAAGAGGAGAACAGTAAGAATTTATTCGACGCATTGGAGAAGGCTGCTTTTATCCGCACTTATGTGGAGAATGGCTTCGCTAACCTTCCTCACCCTACCGGCTTCGCATGGAAGAAGGGAGAGAGTTATTCTCTCGAGCTCGTCGGCTTTCCTCTTGGACTGGCCGAGGCACTTCTTATCCGTAGCGCGCTTTCAATACTTGAGGAATCCGGACATAAGGAACTTGTAGTGGAGATTAATTGTATGGGAGATAAAGATTCCATAACCTGTTACGAACGTGAGCTTCATGCATATGTAAGAAAGATCCAGAATGTTCTCTCTGTAGAATTCAAGAAACTTATAAAGGAAGACGTTTTCAAACTTTTAAGTATTTCTAAGGAAGACGCACCCGTGGAAAATGCCGACCCCAATGCTAGAGAAAAAGAAGTGGACTGGAGAGACAACATCCCTCCTTCTATGGCATCACTTTCTACCACGAGCAGAGCCCAATTTAGAGAAGTCCTTGCGCACCTGGAGTCCTTGGGAGTGGAGTTTCGTCTAACTCCATCACTACTAGGGAATAAGAATTTCTGTTCAGACTCCTTGTTCATCATTCGTGATACAACTACTCACGCTCTTCTTTCTCTCGGATACAGATACTCGCGCCTTTCTAGGCGGTTCGGATTTAAAAAGGAGCTTCCACTCATCGGAGTTTCAGTCTTTCCCACTCCTAGAGAAAAGAAGATACGGCTTTACTCAGAGATGCCTAAGCCTAAGTTCTACTTAGTTCAGCTTGGACGTGAGGCCAAGATGAAAGCTCTACCGCTTATAGAACTCTTGCGCACGCAGCGCATACCCGTCTACCACTACCTTGGTCGTGATAAGCTCACTCCCCAACTCTCTACTGCCGAGACACTCCGCGTTCCTTACCTACTTATCATTGGACACAAGGAAGCCTTAGATGGCACTGTCACTGTACGCAACATGCAAACTCGAGCCCAAGACACCGTCTGCCTTAGAGACCTGCCAGAGTTCCTCAAGCATCTCCCGTTCTAGTGCATCCACCGAAAGCGATGAGGTTCACTACTTGCCTAAGCGCTCAGGTTGTGCTAAAGTTCTCCAACACAAAAGAATACAAAAGATGAAAGTAATGATAAACGTTGAGGTCATGAAGGGTGCTAATGAGAATAATCTCTCAGTCTTGCGCCGCTTCCAGAAGCGCGTCCAAGGAGCAGGCATTCTTCCTCGCGTCCGCTCCAAGCGATATGCAGAGCGCATCAAGTCTGAGAACGTGAAGCGTGCCAAGACCTTAAACTATTTAAAGAAGAGAAAGGAGATCGAAGAACTTTTGAAAATGGGTAAACTCGCTGAGGTGGCGAAGTTTGGTAAGAAGAGATAAGAAAGATAAAGTGGAGCGCAAGTTTTCAATACTGAACACAACTAAATCCAAGACTCCTGTCTTGGATTTTATGTCTATTAAGAATACAGTCCTCGGAAAATCATATGAGCTCTCTCTCGTATTTATAGGAGACACGAGGAGCCATAGATTAAATCTTTCATACCGCGGTAAGGATAAACCCACCGATGTTCTCTCCTTTCCACTCTCGAAAGCTAGTGGAGAAATTTTCATAAATCTTAAAAAATCTGCCCGTTTCGGTGTTGGATTTCTCTTTATCCACGGAATACTGCATTTGAAGGGCTTTGAGCATGGGGTTAGAATGGAGAATGAAGAAAAGAAACTTTTAAAGAAGTTTAGAATCACTCTTCCAACTACCCATGGCTCGTCACATAGCAGCAGGAATAGATATAGGCACATATCAAGTTAAGGCTGTTATTGCTGAAGATGTGGGAGAGAAAGGCTTCTCTCCTAAAATTATCGGTACGGGTATAAGTGAGTCTAAAGGACTTCATCATGGTTATATTACTAACCAAGCAGAAGTTTCTCGATCGGTGCGACTTGCTGTCTCTCAAGCAGAGAAGGCAGCCCAGATACCAGTGAAGCGCGCCTTCGTCTCTGTGGGCGGCATTGGACTTATGGGAGTTATTTCAAATGGTTCTGTCGTCATCTCTCGTGCAGACTTGGAGGTCACCCAACTCGACCTCGATAAGGCTGTAGAAGCTGCCGAGGCCTCTATACCTCACTCAGTCTCTTTAAACCGCAGAGTGATAAACACTATCCCTCTTGATTACAAGCTAGACGGTCGTGAGGCCATGGGCCGCATTGAGGGGCAGAAGGGCTCCAAGCTTGATGTTAAGGTGCTCTTCATAACCTGCCTCGAGCATCACCTGGAGGACCTTATACGGGCAGTGGAAGAGGCAGGGATTGAGGTTATAGACATAGTGGCTTCCCCTATCGCGGCTTCATTCGTCACCCTTTCTAAGAAGCAGAAGAAGGCAGGTTGTATGCTGGCAAACATCGGAGCTGAAACTCTTTCAATAGTAGTCTTCGAGAATGGAAACCCAGTCTCTCTGGAGGTCTTCCCACTAGGCTCTACCGACATAACGAACGACATTGCCTTGGGGTTAAAGATCCCACTTGAGGAAGCCGAGTCCATTAAACTGGGTTCTGTGACACGTACCAATGTTACTAAGAAGCGTCTGGATGATATTATCGGTGCCAGACTTGAAGATATGTTCGAACTTGTAGAAGCTCATCTTAAAAAGATCGGTCGCAACTCACTTCTCCCGGCTGGCATCATCATCACCGGAGGAGGAGCAGGATTAAATCTTGTCCGAGAGTTCGCAGAGTCGAGTTTAAAGCTCCCATCTAAGGTTGGAGAAATACATTTCGGTGAAGACGATAAGGGTCGGGTCAAGGATTCCACTTGGTCGGTGGCTTATGGACTCACCATACTTGGATTTAATGCAGAGAATGAACGTAGTGGAGTAGGAGGTCGAGGCATAAAAAATATTACAGAGAATTCGAAACGTGGATTCAAAAGTATTTTGGATTTTTTCAGCCAGTTCTTGCCATAAAAAAATTTTAAAAACCTGTCTATCAAGGTTTTAGGGACCCTACCCTTATCATTTGGAAACGGTTTTTAAGCTTGTCAACTGTTTGTTTTTAGCCTATTCAGGTAGTATACGGGTCATAGTATTTTTATATGCCACAGATAAAACCAGAAGTAGAGGCATTCGCAAGAATTAAAGTTATCGGAGTCGGAGGATCCGGTAAAAATGCAGTGAACCACATGATTAACTCCAAGGTTCGCGGCGTAGATTTCATCGTTATCAATACAGATGCACAAGATCTTCATCACTCACTAGCGAAGAAGAAGATTCACATCGGTAAAAACTTAACTCGTGGTCTAGGAGCAGGCATGAATCCTGATCTAGGTAGACGTGCAGTTGAAGAAACTCGTGAAGAAGTTCAAGAATCAGTTAAAGGAGCAGACATGGTCTTCGTGGCATGTGGTATGGGAGGAGGAACTGGCACTGGTGCAGCACCAGTTATCGCTCGTACTGCCAAGGAAGCTGGAGTGCTGACTGTAGCAGTGGTGACAAAACCATTTTTCTTCGAAGGTCAGCAGCGCATGAAGATTGCTGAACAAGGAATTGAAGAACTCAGACAAGTTGTAGATGCTATCATCATGATTCCGAACGACAGACTTCTTCAAACTATAGACAAAGATACTAGTGCTAAAGATGCTTTCGCAATTTGTGACAACATTCTTAAAGAAGCAGTGGAAGGTATCTCGGATCTCATCACTATGCCAGGTATTATAAACATCGACTTCGCGGACATCAGAGCGGTTATGGAGAACGCGGGCGCAGCTCTCATGGGTATCGGCCACGGAGCTGGAGACAACAGAGCTGTTGAGGCTGCTCGTTCAGCTATCTCATCGCCCCTCCTAGAGATAAACATTAACGGTGCCAAGGGCGTACTCTTCTCCATCGCCGGCCAGGACGACCTTACCATGTTCGAGATCCAAGATGCGGCTAAGGTTATCACTGAATCTGTCGACCCTAATGCTAGGATCATCTTCGGTACTGTGCATGACGACAAGCTTAAAAAGGGTGAGATCAAGATCACAGTCATTGCCTCCTCCTTCCCTGAAACGCTCCAGCGTAAGGCTGTTTCTACCTTTGCTCAGTTATCTGAGGAAACTAGCCGAGCCAAGATATTTAATACTTTCACCCCCACGAAGTCTGATAAGACCGAAGTCTTTCGCCAAGCTCCTCCACCTCCTATGCCCCAGCCCGCTACAGCTAGCAAAGTGATAGATGATGACGAAGATGATTGGGCAGCAGTTCCAGCCTTCCTCCGCCGCTCAAAACTTAAATAATCGATTGACTTCTATTTATATATAGGTATGCTGGTTTTCGGCTTTGAACCTTAAACATAGAGGGTATATGGAGAGATACTACAAGAGACTCCAGTATCTCGGAATGTTTCTCATTCCGTTCTGGATCACAGGGGGAACCAACCTCTTCCTTCCGTGGCTCATAGGATATGTATTTCTTACTCTAATAACCTTGGGTTCCCTTGGCACAGCCACAATACTTTTCTTCACCAAGATCAAAGCGCCGCTTTCTCTCATGATCTGTCTTGGATCGGCGGCCACGGTTATCCTCATGATTCTTGAGATAAATGAGATACTCTTCATTCCAGTAACGTGGTATCTCATCTTCTCAGGATTGGTTTACCTATTGCTTGCAGCATTCTGGTCCTTCTACAAATTTGAGAACCTCTGGAGAGACGAGGTTAATGAGGACCTCGCCTGAGTTGATAACCCTCGGTTGCCGCACATATGTGCGGTTTTTGTTTTCGGAAAAGATTTCTGATATTGTAGGTGCACTATGTATGAGCTTGTAATCATTGGTGGCGGACCGGCAGGTGTGGCGGCTGGAGTATACGCTGCTAGAAAGATGCTTAAGACACTCTTCATCACAGAGTCCTTCGGTGGTCAGAGTGTAGACTCCATGGGTATCCAGAACTGGATAGGGACTAAAGAGATCTCTGGACCAGATCTGGCCAAGGCCTTGGAGGAGCACCTGCGCACTTATGCCAACGGCCATGTAGAAATACTGAAAGAGAGAGTGGACAAGGTTGAAAAACTCGGGGAGACTTTTAAAGTCATTGTCGGAGATAAGACCTTCGAGTCTAAAACTGTGCTTCTCACTGTCGGTAGTCAGAGAAGAAAGCTCGATATCCCCGGCGCCAAGGAGTATGAGAATAAAGGAGTAACTTACTGCGCCTCATGTGACGGACCTCTCTTCGCCGGACAAGACGTGGTGGTGGTTGGAGGCGGTAACGCCGGCTTCGAGTCTGCCGCTCAGCTACTCGCCTATTGCAAGTCGGTAACCCTCATCCATAAAAATCCTGAATTTAAAGCTGATGAAATGACAGTCTCTAGGGTTCTCGTACATCCGAATATGATTGCTGTCTCAAGTGCCATGCCTAAGCAGGTGAAGGGTGGGAAGTTCGTAGACTCCTTTATATATACAGACAGAGATGGTAACGACATAGAGATCAGAGCCAAGGGCATATTCGTCGAAATTGGTCTTCTCCCGAATACTTCTCTCGTCGAAGGGATAGTAAAGTTAAATGATATAAAACAAATACCAGTGGATCACAAGAACCAGAGAACTTCTGTCCCTGGACTTTGGGCCGCCGGTGATGCAACTGATACACTATTTCATCAGAACAACATTGCTGCAGGAGACGCAGTGAAGGCTCTCGAGGATATTTATCTATATATACACGCAGGCAAAGAGATAGAATAAAAATAGCGAAGGTTTTGCCTTCGCTATACTACTCATCACCGACCGAGATGGAAACTCCAGATCGGCAACATTCTTGGGCGGAGCATAGCCACTCTACGTTCCGGCAGGGCCCACTTGTTCGCTGACTGATTGCTACACGTCTCTGATGTGGAACCGGAGATAGAACAGGACGAGAGATGGATGTCATTGCCGAAACACTTATCTTTCCTTATGAACTCGCAGTACCCAGCGAGTAAGGCAGCGGCAACTGTTCCTCCGATGAGCGTATTCCGCAACAGATGCCCATGACTCTCTTCCACTCTCTGTATCTGCGGTATCTGCGGCGGTGCCGGAAACTCGAAGGTGAATTTATACTCCACGTACTGTGTATCAGGGCGCGTGGCTAGAACGGGAGCCGGAGCTAGCGCGGTCTTCACTGACTTGTCCTTATCTGCACTCCTCTTTACTGGAGCTTCTTTGGACGCCACCGCCCTTACCTCGAGAGCCTTACAGGTGTAAGTCCTCACATTCATCCGGCGCTTGTCGTCGTAGTCGGTAGTTGAATCGATCTTCACCACATTTGAGACCCCAGCACACGGCCCCGTGGTGGGCGAAGTGACCTGGACTCCAGCCGGTGTGGCGGCCTGAGCAGAAGCTCGAGTAGCCGCGGCCAGAAATGCCGCCGCTAGAAACCTTACGTGTCGCATTGGAACTCCTTTCTTGTCGGTTTAAGAGACGAACGGATCTGCATTGACTTTATCATGGATTCGTCATCTCGTAAAGAACAGTCTATATATAAGACGAAATACCAGATCAACCATTGCAAGACATGTCTAGGTTACCAGTAAGGCTCTTTAAGATCCTTCGTCTATACTCTCGTATGCTTACTCTTAGAGACTTGGTGAAGTTCTCTCTCCTTGTGGCGTTCTTCAGCATTCTTTCTGACGCTACTCTAGCCCATGCTCTCTTATGGGAGAACGACCCGTATTGGACTTACTGGATAACTAAGACTCTCCTCATAGGAACAGTCTTTTCTATAGGCACAGCGTTCTTCGGTATTGGAGCACTGCGGGGTGCTATCATTGCTACCATTCACACACTCATTCTTTCAACTTATTATTGGACATTCTCTCCTGTTGGACTACCGGAGAAAGTACAGTGGCTTGATCTCGACCATGCGTGGACTACCGGACTGCCGATCCACTTCACTGTCATTTATCTAGGCTATCTCACTGCTCTATGGTTCTGGAAGAACAACAAACCACAAGTTAAGGAAAGGCTGGTTAATACAAAATCAGTTTGGATTATCCTAGGCGCAACCCTCGTATCAGTAATCGTTATGGGAATATTATCAAGTCTTGTCTTAAGTCAGTTCGTAGGAGTAACATGGTTTGTAACAAGAATCTTAGTAATCTTTACTTCCCTATTGGCTATTACAGCTTACACACCACTAAGACAATCCACTGTCTGGCTCGGAGGATTAATTCTTTCTTTGATTCTTACTGCATACAGTCACTACTTAAGCCCGCTAGGACTTCCAGGCACTTGGAGAGTATTTAAAGATATTGTTCCAAGTACATCTATTACTTGGCTCAACTTTCAAGAGCTTTGGTATTACCAGTTCCCCGTCTATCTTATAGTCTCGCTTCTATTAGTATGGTTTGTTAAAAGAAATAGAGCAGTTAGCATGTGACCAAAGTAGGACGAAGAATCAGTTCATGCTTATTTTATAATTCCGAACTGGTGAGACAGAAAGACTATATAAAAATTAGCCCGCACTCGTGAGAGGCGGGCTGTGTGTTGTGCTCCGTTTGTCAGACCGTCCGATTTATTCGGTCTCAAGCCCTACGCGGGCGGGAGCTATTACTAGCAATAGGCTCTTTCATGCCCTTCTGATCGGTCCGTGCCGACTAGAAATGGGATTGGCTCCCCATTCGTAAGCATTGGCTCGAAGGCCAATACCCTGGAAATCGAAGAACCAGAGCATCTGACTAAGGAAAGAACTACCGTTCCGAGGGGTGGGCGGGTTTAACCCTTGCTTAAGGTATTTACCGCACTTTCACCCCCTCGGAACCCGCGACCCTTGGTCGGATCACCTCGTCGTGTTGCGGAATCACGAGAGGGGTGTCACGTTTTCGGTCTCAAGGTAGGACACATCCACCACGAGACCTACACTTTCTGTTACCGCGTTGATGGTTAAGCCGAAAGTCGCATACCCATCCTTTGGAAGTAGTCCGGATTACTCGCGGAGGACCAAAGGCCGTTACGGGGTCTCGACGATTGCTCGTCTCATGCCTCGTAGTCAGCTAATATACAATCTTAAAGGAACTTTTACATCTTAGCACAGCATATCTATAATGTCAAGTATTTTTATACCTTCATTAACTGAATTACAAAATACTGCTCTACTTATGGTTTAAACGGGTAAGCTAGAAAGAGTACTGACAACTTCGTCTATAGATTTACCTTGCTTACGTAACTCAAGTATCCGAAAACGCATATCCTGATGCTGTTGATATCCTTTATCGTCAGCCCCATTCATTAGGTCAGAAAACTCGGTATTCAAAATAACAGTTAGAGATTCTTTAATATCATTAAACTTCTTAGGGTCCAGGTTCAAAGGGTCATACTTGCGATGCGTATAGAAATGTAGAAGCTCGTGCATTATTGTTTTTAAAGGATTCGAAGCGTCATAATAAATAAAGAAGTAATTTTCTCTCCAATTATAAGTGCACCTTTGATTTAAGGAGATATATCCAATGGAGTCCGATATTGATATACCAAATAGCTCTTCGCAACGAGTAGTATAGGCCTTCTCAATAAGTTCCCACTTACTAAGAATCTCGGATATCTTCTGGTCAAGATCTAAACTCTGAACCTTATCTTTAAGAAAATTTTTAACTGCTTCGACTGAAAAGTTCGCTCCGTTCAAAGCTGTAAATTCTTCTTGAAGCTTAGTAGGTACTTTGCTATTAACAGAACTTAATCCCTTTATGAAGTTCTCTATATCTTTTTTAAGACTATATTTAATAGCTAGTGTCATAATTTGAGGGAAAACTTTTTTGAACTCAAAAGTTTAAAAATCTTATTTGGTTGAGTACTCGAGAGTTAAGCTCAGTTCTATAAACTGCCTACGAAGAGACGTAATCCTTTATCTCTCCAACTAGTTGATCAAGCTCAAATCCAAATCTACTCGAGTTGTCCATGCTTAGTTCCAAACTTGTCAGACCTTTTTTTTCACCAAATTTTCTTAACAAAATCCGAGCTTCATTAGTAATCCCAGCTTGCGCAACTGGATCATCTAAACGCCTTTGTGAATATGCATGCTTTAAATATTCTTTGTCTATACCTAGACTTTGAGTTATCCAGTTTAATGGTCCACCATACTTTTCGAGCTCTGATTTATTTGTTTCAACTTGCTCACTAAATTGTTGACGTTGATTGGTCTCTATGCTATTTAAACGATGCTCAATTGCTTCTAGATATGGTCGGCCTGTAGCTTGTTTGGTTTCATCTTCTCCTATCCATCGATAAATCGACCCCCTAATATTCATTATATCTAGGGAATCTCCAGAATAAATTTGTTCAATGTCAAGTCCGAGTTTTCCTAAGTAAGCTTTCAGGGATTCAATATTCTCGTCTGGTTGATTTTCAAAACTCATAATTCAATCGTAACATACAGGTAAGCTTTACAACATTCACGAAGTTCACCGACATGACCCTACCGGGAATCGAACCCGGCTTCCAAGCTTGAAAAGCTTGTGTCCTAACCGATAGACGATAGGGCCAGAATGCCGAAAATATTAACATTTTTAGGTAGAAATGCTAGATTTAGGCATCTGGAGGCGTGGCTGAGCGGTTGAAGGCACCGGTTTCGAAAACCGGCAGGGTCGAAAGGCCCTCGAGGGTTCGAATCCTTCCGCCTCCGCTTTACAATAGATTTATCGTACGTTAGGGTTGTCCCAGACACTTACCGGATGGTAACCTGTGCGTCAGGCAATAGTGATAGTAGGCCCGAGAGCCTCTGGAAAATCCAGCTTCTGCGAGAAAGCAATCGCTCTGGATACCTCGATGACTCTCATAAGTCGAGACAAGATTCTCATTGAAGAATTCGGGCAGACTACCCTCGACTCTTATTCTGGAGGACATGAATATGCACTTGGTAAAATGTGGGAACAAGTGCGAGTCCATTTAAGGGACTCACCAAACACCAAGATGATTCTGGATTGTTGGAGTGGAGACCAAAGGGATCGAGCCTACATAAATAAGAGGCTCAGGGCTATGAAGGTCAAGAGTATAGAAGCCTGGTACTTCATTACTCCAGTCCAGCAAGTTGAAGAATGGTTCTGGAAGAAACCCGGCATAGCAAGATCGAGCGAGATGAAAAATAGACAAGACAAGGGACTGACCTTTTACCTCGAGGATGCACCTAGACGCGACCATGAACTCTTCCATGAACTCGCTAAGGGAATTGATTCTGAAGAGTTTGATCAAGTCATAAGGATCAATCCTCTCATCATGAGACCTGAACATGTGCTAAGGCTCCAGACCAGCCTCAACCTGTAGGTTGGTTTTTTATTTACTCTAAATATGTTATCTTTCTTTTGATATAAGATTGCGCGGTTAGCTCAGTTGGTAGAGCATCCCCTTGACGTGGGGAGGGTCAGAGGTTCGAGTCCTCTATCGCGCACATAGTGAAAATTCTTGCTATAGAGACTTCGTGCGATGAGACAGCTGTGGCTTACTTGGAAGCTACAGGAGATTTGCCGCATCCAGAGTTCAGAGTCTTAGGTAATTCTTTAATATCACAAGTGCCCATACATAAGGAATACGGTGGAGTCTACCCCATGCTAGCTAAGCGTGAGCACCAGAAGAATCTTCCTCTCCTACTTGAGCAGACACTTAAGGAAGTTGGGGTTAGTAGAAATGCCTCAGGTGTAGACGCAGTAGCCGTGACCAGAGGTCCTGGTCTCGAACCGGCTCTCTGGACTGGAGTAGAGTTCGCTAAAGAATTAGCCGATAAGTGGCATGTGCCTCTTATACCAGTGAACCACATGGAGGGACATCTATGGTCAGTTTTATTTAATAATGGAAATACTATTGAATTTCCTCTTCTCGCTCTACTTGTATCTGGAGGACACACAGAACTTGTTTATGCAGGAGATTTCAAAACTTTTAAAATTCTTGGAAGAACGCGCGATGATGCTGTGGGAGAAGCATTCGACAAGGTAGCACGACTTTTAGGACTCGAGTATCCGGGTGGGCCGAAGATCTCTCATCTAGCTAGGCTCCACAGAGAAAGAAGCATTGAACCAAGTATCACATTTACAGTCCCGATGAAAAATTCAAAGGACTTGGACTTTTCGTATTCAGGGTTGAAGACTTCAGTCCTCTATACAGTTAAGAAACTCGAGAGTCTAGATGATGATACGAAGCAAGAGATTGCCAGGAGCTTCGAGGATGCGGCTATAGAATCCTTGGTAGAGAAGACTAAACAAGCTCTTTTATCTCACAGAGCCAGAACTCTCATTGTAGCTGGAGGAGTATCGGCAAACATATACTTACGAGAGAAGATAAATGAATTGAAAACAGAATTCGAGGATTTGGTAGTGTTCTTTCCTCAGCCCGAACTTACACAGGACAATGCCGTAATGATAGGGATAACCGCATACATAATGAAACTAACAAGTAGAAATAAACCTACGAGTGACATAGAAGCTTCTGGGAACCTAAGTTTTAATACAGTTTAACCCTGAGCCCTTTCCTCCTCTTGGATCATAAGTGCAGTGTTATCTATATCTCTCTTCATAAGAGATCGTGAGCGGGCACCTAGTACTAAGTGCCAAGCCTTAGCCCCATCATTTATGCGAGCATGCTTAGGGTAAAGAATCATCCAGACAACACTTGCGATCAAGGCCAGAGCAAGGGGGATAATTAAACACCATTCTTTAAGTACCCAGGCACTGAGTAGAGACCCCGCTACACCTAGAGTAAAGGTTATCCACTTAGTAAGGAACCTCTTGAACATATTCTCAGGAAGTTCGGCATAAAGGACATCTTCTAAGACACTGCCTAAGATGTAAAGGACAAGTAGAATTAGTATAAATTCATAAAGACATGTAAAGAATCCAAGCAGAGTAGGCGGCACAGTTAGTATGCTTGAGGCTACACTTGGATTTTGTCCTTTATTTATTCCTGGAGAAGTACTCGCCTCTCCGTAGCCTACTACAGGCTCTTCACCGGTATTTGGATACCCTACTTGCGCCGGAGCTGGCTGGTTACCCAGACTCTGGATAAGGGCTCTATAAGCAATTATCTCCTGACTCTGTGCTATAGAAAGTGGGAAGATAGACTGGCAGTAGATCTCATTTATCTTCTTCAAGGTTAAAATGTACACATAGCCAGTAGGCTCCTTAAGCCCCCATGGGTCTAGTATCTCGCTTCTATACTGGTTCTGGAAAGCTGAAACCGCATCAAATGTAGCCTGGTCAAAGGTGCCGCTTATACTGACATTCTGATAACTCATGTATCCCTTGAGAAATGCCTGGAGCCTTATAACCTGTTCACGGTCGTTTACTAGATCACGGCGCATATAGTCATGAAGGTAGAGACATGCTGCTGGTGCACCACTTCCTGAGGCTCCGCCAGAGCCACCAGATGATCCTCCACCTCCCCCTCCACCACCGCCTCCGCCTCCTCCACCTCCAGAAGCTAGGCTTATAACCACAGAGTCAGTGGCTGAAGCTACGCCATTATTACAAGTAACTGTGATGGTAGTTGAGCTTGAAGCCGTCGGATAGAAAGGATGTCCAGGAGTTATGGAGGCACTCTGGCCTACCAGAGAAATA
>JAIFWJ010000004.1 GCA_019661865.1 Candidatus Parcubacteria bacterium | reverse complement strand
GAAACACGAAAGCGTAGGTAGCGAACTGGATTAGATACCCAGGTAGTCTACGCCCTAAACGATCTCTACTAGCTTTTGGAGGAATCGACCCCCTCAGAGGCGAAGCTAACGCGTTAAGTGAAGCGCCTGGGTAGTACGGCCGCAAGGCTAAAACTCAAAGGAATAGACGGGGACTTGCACAAGCAGTGGATTATGCGGTTTAATTCGATGACAAACGAAAAACCTTACCAAGGTTAGAAATCCATACGAAGACACGCAGAAACGTGTGTCGTCCGCAAGGACGTATGGACAGGTGATGCATGGCCGTCGTCAGTTCGTGATTTGAATTGTTCCCTTAAGTGGGGTAACGAACGCAACCCTCGTTGCCAGTTATAAGTGTCTGGCGAGACTGCCCCGGTTTGTGGGCAGGAGTCTAAGACGAAGACTCATGAGTACAAACCGGGGAGGAAGGCGAGGATGACGCCAGGTCAGCATGTCCCTCTGACACCTAGTTCGGATTGGGGGCTGCAACTCGACCCCATGAAGCCGGAATTGCTAGTAATCGCGGGTCAGCTATACCGCGGTGAATACGTTCTCAAGTCTTGTACTCACCGCCCGTCAACTCAAGGGAGATGGGAGTACCCGAAGTGCACTTTAGTGCCCTACGGTAAGCTCATCGACAGGGAGTAAGTCGTAACAAGGCACGGGTAGCGGAAGCTGCTCGTGGAGTAATTCAATTTGAAAATGTCCATCGATAGATGAGACTGACTGAGTCGATATCATGTGGCTCAATTGACCACAGGATGGATTAGAGAATCCTAAAATCTCTTGGCAGACTGGGAAGACAGTCAACGTGAACGGAACAAAATAGAGAACGATAAGAAAAACCGGGGAATTCCCCGGTTTTTCTATTGCAAAAATTTCGATGTGAGTTACAGTACGGAAAGATACCAACCGTGAGGGTGTCATGGTAGAAGAGGAGGAGACCCACGACACTTCGTGGGATGGCGTGAATGAGGAAGATGGAACAGTTGCAAGTGAGACGGTATGGATTTGGTTTATATGTCTTGTAGTTGCAGCCATTGCCTATTTCGCCAGTCGTTAGCTATACCAGTTCTCGGTCGAGCTGGTTTTTTTATCCAATTTTGCTATAGTTTCAGCCACAATTGCGCGCATAAGCTGGTAGAGTGAGGCTGGGTGGGACCCAGCCGCAAGACTCATTGAGAGCTTTTGGCCGCATGCGGAGAAAAGATCCAATGAGTGGACAGTTCCTGTAAGGAATTCGACTGACTTCTTACAGAAGCTGTACACCTTTTGGATATTTTGTTCTCGATAAATTAAATGATTGAATTAGGAGATGTAATGGGTTCCGTGCGCGCATAGCTCAGTTGGTAGAGCATTCGACTGATACTCGAAAGGTCCTAGGTTCGACCCCTAGTGCGCGCACGGAGTTCGGTACTTGATCTGAGACAAAATATCTCAAAAGGTCTTGCGAAGCTCCAGGTATTCGCTTCTCACTCGAAAGGTGCCTCAGGTTCAATCCCTAGTGCGCGCACAACTTTATGAACAACCTTCCCGCTCTTGCACTCCAGCACATCTCACTGTTACAGCAGTTCTCATATCTTGGGATTTTCATCGCAGTCGTCCTTGCCGGACATTTCGTGCCCATACCAGAAGACATCTCTCTTATCTTTGCAGGATATATATCTGCTCTTGGATATGCCAACTTGTGGATCATGCTTGTGATAGGAGCCACGGCCCCTGTCGTCGCTGATGCACTACTCTTCTATTTATCTAAGGTAGGATCTCGTTTTGCACCTCATCCAGATAAGTACAAAGAGAGGAAAATGTTTAAGTGGGCCATGCATTATATGCATAACCACACTATCCTTGCTGTAATCCTTATGCGTTTCGTTACGGGTTTCCGTTTTATAAGTCCGATAGTAGGTGCTTATATAAATGTGCCGACGAAGAAGTATTTCCTCGCCAACTTCATATCTGCGTGTATATATGGACCGTTCTTCATCCTTCTAGGGTACAAGTTTGAAAGCCAGATTACTCGAGTGGTACATACCATGAAGTCTGTAGAGCACTTGATTCTTCTTGTCGTTGCTATCGTAATAGTTTCTGCTCTCGGAGTTTTTCTTAAAACTCGTTATAATATCCGCAATGCCAAAGAGTAGAATCGTACTCACGCTGGGGTTTTTTATCGCACTTCTTCCGGTTCTGGGTTTTCCGCATTCGTGGGAATCATTTTTCCAAGTTGCTTCAGGGCTTATTATAGTTCTACTTTCAGTACTTATGACAGTGGATCGTAGGCTTATGCTCAAGGCCAAGGCTGAGAAGAGACAGTCGCGTAGACGAGAGCAAGTGGATGCAGAAGTTGCTGCCAACCCAGAGCTCTACGGTAGGCGGGCCACAGACAATCCTCAGAACCGCAGTGACTTATACGGAAGACGAGCCACTGACTCAAGAGAAGAAACTAATACCGACGAACAATGAAGAAAGGAGGAGTAAGGACAATCCTATTCGTGACAGTTGGGATTATCTTTTTACCTCTTGTTTACTTCGGACTCTCATACTTTACAGAGACTAAGTACGCTTCACCGTCCAATGTTTATACTTCTATCTCTACCACCACGCCTTCTTTTATTCGACATGTGGCTACACCGGCTTCCACCAAAGGTATATATATGACCTCTTGTGTGGCTGGCACTCCGTCTTGGCGCGAGAAGTTAACCAACTTTATAGATACAACAGAATTGAACTCGGTGGTGATAGATATTAAAGACTATTCTGGAACTATTTCCTTCCCTGGATCCTCTGCACAAGAGAGTAAGGGAAATGGCTGCCAAGTTACTGACATGAAAAGTTTTATTCAGAAACTTCATGACAGAGATATATATGTCATTGGTCGCATTGCAGTCTTCCAAGACCCGCTTGAAACAAAGCTTCATCCTGAGTGGGCTGTGAAGTCTAAGTCTACTGGCGATGTGTGGAAAGATTATAAAGGTCTCTCATTTATAGATGTCTCTGCTAAGCCTTACTGGGATCATGTTGTCACTCTCGCTAAAGATTCGTACAACATTGGATTCGATGAGATAAATTTCGACTACATTCGCTACCCCTCAGATGGAGATCTCAAAGATATGAACTTCACATGGAGTACAGCATCTTCGACTAAAGCATCTAATTTAGAAAAGTTTTTCTCCTACCTTCATGACAATCTTAAGAACACCGGAGTGAAAACCTCTGCAGATGTCTTCGGTCTCACCACACTTTCATACGACGACTTGGGTATCGGACAAGTTCTGGAGAAAGCACTTCCATACTTCGATTTCGTAGATCCGATGGTATACCCTTCGCACTATGCAGATGGGACACAAGGGTTCGCCAACCCTGCAGAGCACCCTTACGACATAGTTGTCCGCTCGATGGCGACCGCTCGTATAAGAGAATTGTTACTTTATATAAATACAGGTATAAGTACATCGACCGAGAGTAAACTCCGTCCATGGTTACAAGACTTCGACCTGGGTGCTAACTACGGATCTCCAGAAGTGAAAGCACAAATAAAAGCAACGAATGACGCTAGTCTTCCCTCATGGCTCGTCTGGGATGCTGGAAATATTTATACTCAAGAGGCATATCTACCAGAAGAGACTCACTTGACAAAGCAGCAGTAAGAATGTAGAAATAGAATAGAAAGATTGTCACACTCAAACTCGAATGCGGAGATAACTGTGAACGAACTCGGAGAGCAGATCTGGCAGCGCGGTAATGCGCGCAAGATCATGAAAGAAGCACGTGTCGCTTTCAAGCTGAAGAAATACTCTGACCCAGTCGGAGCGCATGTAAAGCTGGCGAGCGTGCACTACTCGCTTGTGAAGCGTTATATGTCACCCTGGTGGAAGTTACCACTTGCAGTCTGGCATCTTAGGCGAGCAGTAGTGCACGCTTGGGTCGCGTACCATCTTGGGCTCAACAACTTCGACCAAATTGATGTCGTTTCTCGCACTTTCTTCAAGGCTCCTGAGTACCTTGGTGGTGATATCAATCTTGCTCATGTCATCGTCACTGACGCTCTCTTCCGGACACCTCTAAATGAGCCGATGGACGAGATTCCGTATCACACGAGAGCTCTTCTCCTCGTTACTCAAGCGGAGATAGAAGAGGAGATTGGAGAACTTCCTCTCGTAGGAATTGCTAGTCTGTATATGGATGCTATAGCACTACGGCCGAAGATTTTGAAAGAGAAAGATGAACCCATGGCCATGCGTCAATGGATTCGTGTCGCTACTTCTACTGGACTGTGGTTCTTTGATCACATCGATGCTATTCGCGGCGAGAAGAATTACATCTTCGATGATCCAGAGAATGTGGCCTATGATTATCTCATCGAGGCTTACAATCTTGCTGAGCCGCTTTCTACAGATCAGGCTCTGAAGATTCTCACAGAGAGTCAGAAGCGAGGTATTGATCTCAAGAAAATACTCAAGCCCAGGCCGCCTAAGTAAGGCGGCTTTTTCATTTGACAAATTTTTTATATACAGTATAGTGCCAATAGATGAATGTTCCATTAACCACAAGGAGGTAGGTATGCGAAGCATCATTTTCAACGCTATCGCAGTCACTATTATGGTTGCCATCGGTCTTGGGGTGATGGTATCCGCCACTATTGGTGTGCGCCAGCTTCGAGAGCAGAGAGCGGATGCAGAACTTCGCTCAGGGATTGAACCTGACGCACAATTCAGGTTCATCGGTTTCTTCCTCCTCGGTCTCGTCATTGTCGCTGCGGCGATCAGTCTTCCGTTTCTGGTTCGGCGTATGTAGCCGGACCTTTTTAATACCAAAATGTTATAATTAAAAAAATGTACATCTACGATCCTGAGAAAATTACATACTTTGGTGAGACAGACTCCAGGAACAAGCGAGTCTCATTCGGCATTAAGGCTAAGGACCGTCTTAAGCACGTATACGTCATAGGCAAGACCGGCATGGGTAAGTCTACTCTTCTTGAGAACATGGCTGTCCAAGATATTAAAAGTGGAGAAGGAATGTGCTTTATAGATCCACACGGTAAGACAGCAGATCTTCTCCTCGAGTATGTACCACCCGAGAGAGTGAAAGATGTTCTCTTCTTTGCTCCATTCGACATAGAGTATCCAATCTCATTTAATGTCATGGAAGATGTAGGTGTAGATAAGCGTCACTTAGTGGCAAACGGCTTGATGGCCGCTTTTAAGAAAATCTGGGTTGATGCATGGTCTGCCAGGATGGAATATATCTTAACCAACACCATCCTCGCTCTTCTTGAATATCCTGAGTCATCACTCTTGGGAGTAAACAGAATGCTTAGCGACAAGGAGTATCGCAACAAGGTAGTTGAAAATATTTCTGACCCGTCAGTGAAGTCCTTCTGGGTAGATGAATTCGCCAAGTATGGTCAGCAGTATATGCAAGAAGCTGGCGCCGCCATTCAGAATAAGATTGGACAGTTCACTGCTAACCCACTTGTAAGAAATATAATTGGCCAGTCCAAGTCCTCCTTCGACATCAGAAAACTTATGGACGAGGGTAAGATCATGATTGTAAATCTCTCCAAGGGTCGCGTAGGTGAGACCAATGCCAACCTCTTGGGTTCGATGCTCATTACCAAGATCTACTTAGCTGCTATGAGTCGTGCTGATAAGAGTGAAGCAGAGTTGAATAAACTTCCTAACTTCTATCTTTATGTGGACGAGTTTCAGTCATTTGCCAATGAATCGTTTGCAGACATTCTATCCGAAGCTCGTAAGTATAAATTGAACCTAACTATTGCCCACCAGTACATAGAGCAGATGTCTGAGGAGGTGCGCGCAGCGGTCTTCGGTAACGTAGGGACCATGATCACCTTTCGTGTGGGTGCATATGATGCAGAAGTGCTTGAAAAAGAGTTTGCGCCAGTCTTTACAGCAGAAGATCTAGTTAATCTAGGATCGTATCAGATATATCTAAAGCTTATGATAAATGGCATAGGAAGCCAACCCTTCTCTGCTAGGACGCTTGCCCCTATAGAGAAACCTCCATCCTCTCTAGTCAATGACATCATGGATTACTCTAGAGGAACATTCGCCGAGCCGAGAGCCGTAGTGGAAAATGCAATTCAGAAATGGCATGAGGAAGGCAGGCAAACAGAAGTGAGACCACCCAGGCGAGAGTTCGAAAATCGCGTTGACAAGCGAGACAGGCGGCCATCAGACAGAAGAGAAGGTGAAAGAAGGGAGAACTTCAGACAGGAAAGGCGGGACTTTAAGGAAGACAGGGTGAAAGTCGAGACTGTAAGGGAACTTCCGAAGGACGACCCGCCTCGCGTCGACTCTCCGCTAGTCGAGGCGGGCTTTAAACCTCTCTCGGCTATATCTTTAAAGAATTTAGAGAATAAAAGTAGTAATCAGCGTCCTCCTACCAAGGAGCATATGAACGAGCTTCGTTCTGCTCTTTCCTCTATAATAAAGCCCTCTCCTAAAATAGAGACTAAGCCTGAGTCAAGACCAGAGCCCAAAGTAGAAAATAGAAAACCAGAAAGCCCAAAAGAAATTCCAGAAGATAAACTGAGAGAACTCCTAGATGTCTCCTAAAAAGATTCTAATATTCAGTCTCGTATACTACCCGCGCTTCATTGGAGGTGCTGAAGTGGCTATAAAAGAGATTACCGACAGACTTAACCCGAGTGAGTTCGAATTCCATATGGTGACCCTCAGGCTAGATAAGAACTTACCTAAGATAGAGAAGATTGGGAATGTCCTTGTACATAGAGTGGGGTTCGCAGGTGTTACTAGGGACTCTTCAGATTCATTGAGGTTCCCACTTCACTTAAATAAATATCTTATTGCTTTCTCTGGTTACTGGGAGGCGGTGAGGCTCCACAAACAGTATAAGTATGATGCTATCTGGTCTATGATGGCCACATATAACAGCTTCGCGGCATTATTTTTCAAGTCGAGGTTCTCTAAAGTGCCGTTTATTTTAACTCTTCAGGAAGGGGATCCCATCGATTATATAAAAAAGCGAGTGGGAGTCTTCTACCCTATGTTCAAAAATATTTTTACTCGCGCAAATAAAATTCAAACCATTTCGAACTACTTGGCGGATTGGGCTCGAGATATGGGGCAGAAGAATCCTATTGAGGTGGTGCCTAATGGAGTGGACACAACACTTTTCACTAAAGAATATTCTCAAGATGAATTAAATGAGCTCAAGAAAAAGTTAGGGAAACAAAATGCAGACGTATTTCTTATCACCACTTCTCGGCTTGTGGTGAAGAATGCCGTGGGAGATGTGGTGGAGTCTCTAAGACACTTACCGAATAATGTGAAGTTTTTAATATTAGGACAAGGCTACCAGGAAGAAGAGTTAAAACTCAAAGCTAGAAATCTAGGATTAGAAAGAAGAGTGAAATTCTTAGGCTATATTCCGCATAAGGAAATGCCGAAGTATCTTAAGATCTCAGATATTTTCGTCCGTCCTTCTTTGAGCGAGGGGTTTGGAAACTCATTTATAGAAGCCATGGCAGCGGGTATCCCAGTTATCGCTACACCTGTTGGTGGTATAGTTGATTTCATTAAAAACGAGGAGACAGGTTTGTTTGCAAAGGTAGAGGATCCAGAAAGTATTGCCACAGAAGTGAAGAGACTTATCTCTGACGAAAACCTCCGAAATAAACTTATCGAGAATGGTCGGAAACTTGCTATAGAGAAGTATGACTGGAATTTGATTGCTAGAGATATGAAGAGTAAAGTATTTGATACCATATGAAAATAGTTGTTACTGGAGCAGCTGGCGCTATAGGGTCACATTTGGCAGAGCGCTTCGTAGAACTTGGACACACCGTAGTAGGTATAGATGCACTTAAACCTTACTACGATCCAAATATTAAAAAGATTAATGCCACTGATCTAGAGAAGATCGGAGTTGAAATGCATTATATCGATCTAACTACAGATGAGTTCGACAGCCTATTGAAAGATGTAGATATAATTTTCCACTGTGCTGCACAACCTGGGATCTCGGCCACCACTCCATTCCAAACCTATCTTGATGACAACATAATTGCTACTCACAGACTTCTTGAAGTAGCCAAGAAAGTTCCTACTCTTAAGGCCTTTATCCATGCCTCCACCTCTTCTGTCTACGGTGCTCGTGCCACAGAAGAAGAAACTGCAGAACCGAAACCTACTTCTAACTATGGAGTAACCAAACTTGCTTCTGAACAGTTGGCCATGTCCTACTATCGAGAGTCAGGTTTGCCAGTAATAGTACTTCGGTTTTTCTCAGTATACGGACCCAGAGAGCGTCCGGAGAAGCTCTACCACAAGCTCATAAAATCTATCTTAGAGGATAAGCCCATGCCTCTTCATGAAGGATCAGAACATCATGTCAGAAGCTATACATTTATAAGTGACATAGTGGACGGATGTGTCTTAGTAACAGAGAATGTAGATAAGGCTGTAGGAGAGATTTTTAATCTAGGTACTGATAAGACTATGACCACCAAGGATGGGATCGAGATCATTGAGTCCTTATTAGGTCGTAAGGCTAAGTTCAATGTAATGCCCCGCCGGCCCGGAGACCAGATCGAGACAGGTGCAAATATCTCTAAAATGAGAAAATTCTTCGGATACAATCCTAAGGTACCTCTACAGGAAGGATTAAAAAAGCAGGTCGAGTGGTATAAAGAAAAAATACACAAACACAAATGAAAAAGATTAGAATACTTATTGCTACAGGACTTTTCCCACCACAAGTTGGAGGACCAGCTACATATTCGAAATTACTTTTGGAGAAGCTTCCAGAAAGAGGATTTGAAATTAAGATTCAGAGTTTCGGTTGGGTCTTAGGATTTCCGAAAATTATCCGGCACGTGGTCTATTTTTTCAAAGTTTTTTTCTCTGGGATAACTGCCGACATCATATACGCTCAGGATCCTGTGTCTGTGGGTTTGCCAGCTCTAATTGCAGCCAAAATCTTACGAAAGAAATTTTATATAAAGATTGTCGGAGACTATGCATGGGAGCAAGGGAGTCAGAGAGCAGGAGTAACAGATCTTCTAGATCAGTTCTCAACTGAGTTTAATAAGTATCCTCCTCTAGTCCGGATCTTGAAGAGAGTTCAGTTCTTCGTAGCTAGTCATGCAGACAAGGTCATAGTACCGTCGAAGTACTTAAAGATGATTATCTCTAATTGGGGAGTCAATCCTCAGAAAATAACAGTTATTTATAATGCATTCCATGCTCCGCATATTAACGGTACCAAGGAAGAGTATCGGAAGGAACTTGGCTGGAAGGGCACCATTATAATTTCTGCCGGTAGGTTAGTACCTTGGAAAGGATTCGATACTCTTATTTCTCTTATGCATGAAATTGCTGAGAAGATTCCCGATGCTCATCTTTACATTGCTGGTGATGGACCAGACAAGAACTACCTTGAAAGTAAGGTTAAAGAAACTAAAACTTCTAAATACGTAACACTTCTTGGCAGAGTGAAGCAAGAGGAATTATTTAAACAAATCAAAGCTTCCGATTTATTCGTACTAAATACGTCTTATGAAGGGCTGTCTCACCAGCTTCTTGAGGTAATGGCCCTTGAAACTCCAATTGTGACAACTCGAGCTGGTGGCAATACCGAGACGGTGGATGACCAGAAGTCTGGAATCCTCTTAGGCTACAACGACAGAGAGGCAATAAAGGAGGCAATTATCTCAGTACTTTCTGACTCAGATCTTAGAGAGAAGTTCGTTTCAAACGGTAAAAAGAAGCTAGAATTCTTCGGAGAAGAGAGAATGCTCGGAGAAATTTCTGCGTTTCTTAAGGCCTAAAATAAGCATATAATGAGTCAATGAACTTAGGAGGGCTCAAGGTGCTTATGATCTCAAGCGACCGCAATATCGCCGTGCCTGGGAGCGCTGTTTCTGAAAGAATGCTAAGTTATGGCACTCTGGTCGAAGAGCTGCATATAGTCCTTCTTTCTGATATGAGGCATGGCCTCAGGCCAAGCCAACTTGGTCGAAATGTATGGGTTTACCCTACTAGTTCATTCTTCAAGTTCTTGAGACCATATAATGCCGCCAAGGTAGGGAAGAAAATAGTTTATGAGAAGAAGTTTGTGAGAGGGAAGTCAGTTATTACCACCCAGGATCCATTCGAGGCAGGCTTAGCTGGAGTAAGGGTTAAAGAAAAGTGGCGCCTACCACTTGAGGTCCAACTCCACACCGACCCGTTCTCACCATTATTCTCAGGCAGACTTAACCAAATCAGACTTAAAATTGCGGATAGGGTCTTTCAACATGTGGATGGAGTTAGAGTAGTAAATGAAGACTTAAAGGCAAAAGTGGTAAAGAATTTTGGAATTGACCAGAGTAAGGTTAGAGTCTTGCCTATCTTTATAGATAAAGAGAAAATCCAAAAGGCTCAAATCAAGTTCGATCTGCATTCTAAGTATAGTTGGAGGCATATTTTACTAAGTGTTGGTCGTCTTGCTCCTGAGAAGAACTTCGGCCTGGCCTTAAGAGTTTTAGCTAGACTTAAGGAAACGTTTGAAAGTATGGGTTTAGTTATTGTGGGGTCTGGCGGAGAAGAGAATAATCTGAAAAAGCTTGCTAAAGAACTTGGGGTGGAAAAGAATGTGGCTTTCGTCGGTTGGGAAGATGATTTAACTTCGTACTATAAGACCGGAAGTGTCTTTATACAGACATCTGAGTATGAAGGATACGGTATGGCACTTATCGAAGCTGCTCTATCTGGTATGCCAGTAGTAAGTACACCGGTAGGAGTGGCCAATGAATTTCAAAATGGAGTTGAAATTTGTATCTGTTCTCCGGACGACGTGGAATGCTTCGCATCCACGATCGCGTCAATTCTGGAAAACAATTTTAAGCGTGAGAACCTGAAGACTCATATGAGCGAGGCCTTGAAGGGGAAGATCATGTCCAGAGAAGAATATTTGAATAAACTTAAAAGCACTTGGGAGAATGTCGCTACTAAGATACTCTAATGCGTCTTCTAGTCATAACACAACGTGTAGATGAAAACAGTGACATCTTAGGCTTCTTCACCCTATGGCTCAGGGCCTTATCAAATCGGTTCGATAGAGTAGATGTTATCTGTCTGGCTAAAGGGGAGCACCATCTTCCAAGCAATGTTCATGTCTATTCTTTAGGAAAAGAAAGAAAAAGACTTAAACTCGTTCAAGGAATATTTTTCTACATTTATGGACTATTACTTTTACCCAAGGCAGATGGAGTCTTCATCCACATGGCACCAGAATATGTCAAAGCTCTTCATCCACTAAATAAGTATTATAAGAAGCCAGTCATAATGTGGTATGCGCATATAAAGGTTAGTCCCACTGCTCGCTGGGCGATTGATCACGTCAATTGGATTCTCACTCCATCTAAAGAGAGCTTCGAACTGGATTCTTCCAAAGTTTTATCAACCGGGCACGGCATAGACACAGAGGCTTTCTCGCCTCGAGAGTATGAGCCGGTGGCAGATGTACTTGTACTCTCGCGTATATCTAAAGTGAAGAGGATTGAAACTCTCATAGAAGCTATTAGGCACCTGAAATCCAGGAGCTTAAGAGTGACAGTAGATATTTATGGCGATCCTGCTCGGGTAGAAGATGGAGAATATATGCAGGATCTTAAGAATATGGTCGACAGGTATGGACTTCAGAGTGACATCCATTGGAAGGGCGGGATAGCCAATAAATCAGCTCCAGACGTCTATGGTAGCCATAGAATATTTGTAAGACTTCAAGGAGGAGGAGGGTTCGGTAAGACTGAACTTGAGGCCATGAGTGTGGGTGTGCCTGCTATAGTTCCCACTCCTGTATACAAGGCAGAGTTCTTAGAGCTTGGACGAGATTTATATTTCCCAGAGGATGATGTCTTAGCTCTTTCAGATAGGATAAGGACAGTCCTCGGTTGGCCAGAGGATAAGAAAGAATCTTACAGAAAGATCGCTAGGGCACTTGTGATAGAGAAGCATAATGTAGAAAATGTAGCTTCGAAGATAAGTGAACTTATAAAATCATGTGTGGCATAGCAGGATTTAATTGGGAAGATAGGGAGAAGGCACTGAAAATGGGCAAGTGTATAAAGCATCGTGGACCAGATGCTGAAGGAGTTTTTAGTGAAGAAGTTACTCTAGTACATAAGAGGCTTGCCATTATCGACTTGTCTCCGGCAGCCAACCAGCCAATGTTTGATACAGAGAAAAAGCTTGTAATTATCTTCAATGGAGAAATTTATAATTACAAAGAGTTAAGAATCGAACTTCAGGATAAATATAACTTTGTTACCCAGTCTGACACAGAAGTTATCCTAGCTGGTTATAAGGTGTGGGGAAGTGATGTGGTGAATTACTTAAATGGCATATTTGCGCTCGCAATATGGGATACAGAGAATAAAAATCTTTTCTTAGCTCGTGACCATATGGGTGTGAAGCCTCTTTACTACTTTTGGGATGGAGAGCGTTTTATATTTGCATCAGAGGTTAAAGCCATACTAGAGCATGACATTCCAAGAAAACTTAACCTCGATTCATTTAACAAATACATGAGAGTACTTTATGTACCTGAGCCTGAGACTATGATCCAGGGGATTAAGAAACTTCCACCAGGAGCAAGAATTAATTTAAAAGGTACTAAGCTCGAACTAGAAAAATATTATGAACCGAAGTTAAAAGCGGAAAAGTTTAATTATTTTAATTATACTGAGGCCAAGGATAGAGTAAGAGAAGTTGTAACAAAAGGAATTCAGAGACAACTAGTATCAGATGTGCCGGTAGGCGTGTATTTGTCAGGCGGGATAGACTCTAGCGCAGTTCTGTCTTCCGTCTCGAAAGTTAAAAATAATATTAAAACTTTCTCAATTGGTTTCGATCTCGAGGATAATGAAGAAAAGGATAAGTTCAATAAAGATTTTGAATTAGCAGAAGCTTCCGCTAAGCATTTCGGAGCGGATCATCATCCTCTTACCATTTCGACTAAAGAAGTAGCAGAAAATCTTGAAGATATTATCAGCACCATAGATGACCCAATCTCGAATCCTACTGCCATACCGATGTTTTATCTTTCTAAGTTTGCTAAGAAAGATGTGACGGTGGTTCTAAATGGTAATGGCGGAGATGAACTCTTCGGTGGTTACGATAGATATAAAATGGACAGAAGAGTAGATACTCTTGGAAAAATTCCTGGAGTTAAATTCTTATTGCCTAAAAAAATTCGTAATGCGTTAGAAATGGATGCTTTAGATAGGTTAGTACAGTTCGAATTTGAAAAAGATTGGAGACTAGAAAAAGTTTTAAATAAAAAGTTTTTCACTCCAGTTTCTCAAATTAAAAGAGATTTTAGAAAATATTTAGGAATATCAAAAGATAAAACCGAAGCTCTTATGATGGCTGATCTTACATCCTGGCTGCCGGATCAGGCTCTAATACTTGGAGATAAAATGAGCATGCAAGGGTCTATTGAAGAAAGAGTTCCTCTACTCGATAGAGAGATTGTGGAGCTTGGGATGAGTTTACCTTTAGCATTTAAGGTCACTCCTTTTGAGACTAAAAAGATCCTTAAAGATGCCTTCAGAGAGGAATTACCCGAGGCCTTATTCAGGCAGCCTAAGAGGGGATGGTTTAGCCCTGGGGCAAAATGGCTCCGTAGGCCGGAAGTTCTCTCTATAGCCAAAAATGTGCTTTCAGAAGGCTATTATGGCCCAACAATGGGCTTATTTGACTGGTTAAAGGTCCAAGAAATGCTCCGAAACCATGTGGAAAAACGCGAATACAATCTGACAATACTCTGGGCCATTCTTACCTTCCAGATCTGGGCAAGAAAGTATAAGATTGAATTTCCTAATGGATAAGAAAACACAAGAAATTCAAAGTTGGTGGGATGAGAATCCTTTTACTCTAGGTGCTGCAGGGGACTATAAAACTGGAGACCTTGTAGGACGGGTTCCAGAAATGAAATTGGATCTTAAGTTTTTCGAAGAGATAGAAAGACGTTTTAGGAAACACTCTGGAACTGGAGCTCAAGAATTAGGAAAACCACTTTTATCGAAACTAGTTCCATTTTCGCTCAAAGGGAAAAAGGTTTTAGACATTGCAACTGGCTCTGGTATATTCGCTGTTCAATTCGCCAAGGACGGGGCTGAAGTTACAGCTATAGATCTAACGGCATTTGCGACGATAGAAGCTAAGGCCAATTTCAAATCTAGGTTTCTTTCTGGAGAAGTTATACAGATGGATGCTCAGAATATGACCTTTAGAGATCATTCATATGATTTCGTTAACGCTTGGGGTTGTCTTATGCATATGCCGAACACTGAAAAGGCAGTAAAAGAGATTTATCGGGTATTAGGCCATGGAGGAAGAGTACTAGGGTATATGTATAATAAAAGTTCTTGGCCGTTCTGGTTTAATATAATTTTCTTGAGAGGGATACTAATGTTTGGATTACTCAGGTATGGGTCCATTGTAAGATTAACCTCCAGATATAGTGACGGCGCCAGTACTGGAGGAAACAAACTGACCAAGTTTTACACACCAAAAGAGGTTAAAAAGATTTTTATGGAAGCTGGCTTTACTGAAGTAGAAGTATTTCCTTGGGATATAGGATATGAACCAGATCATTGGCCCATGAGAAGTTTCCCAGTATTCAAATATTTACCCAAAAAAGTGAAAGCCTGGATGGCGAAGAGGTGGGGATATGGTCTTATCGTCAAGGCAAAGAAATGATATGGAAATAATATGAGAAAAGAAGATTTAAAGATAGCTCTAACCAAAGCTTATAAAGATCTTGAGCCTTATTCGGATAAATATAAAAATGATTTTGATCGCTATCTCTTCTCTTTAAGCCTCTTGACCTCTTTGTCCGATATTGAGAGAAAGCGTGTGGTGGATATTGGCACTGGCATAGGATTAATTCCCTTGGCTCTGAAGAACCTCAACATCGAAGCAGAAGGAATAGATCACAATATATTTCCTGACTTTAATGACGAGAGATTTGCTATTAATAATTTTTCCAAACTGAAACTTCTCTGGGAAAAGAATAATTTAGCTATTTACGATGTAGATGTAACCAATCCCTCAGACATTTCTCAAGTTAAAAAGGCTGATGTAATAATCTCCGAGGCCACCATTGAACACCTGAAAGACCCGAAAAAGTTCTTGGAATTATGTCGAGGTCTCCTTCTAAACGGCGGTTTCTTGCTTCTGTCTACACCGAATATTGCCACTCTGATAAAAAGACTCAGGTTTCTTGGAGGAAAGACAACTAATTGGCCAATCGAAAGTTTCTATGAAGAAGGAGAGAACTTCACCGGACATTGGCGTGAGTATACAATGTCCGAGCTTTTGTATATGGCTAAAAGAAGCCGGTTTGAGGTTAGAGAAAGCCATACCAGAAATGCTCTCTCGAAGTTCAAACCTGGTTTTCACCCAAAGAAAAACTTCAGAGCCTTTCTTCGACTGCTGTCTTCTCCATTTCCCGGCATGAGGGAGATTCATTACGTTTTAATGCAGAAACAATGAAAAACTCTTCTTGGGATATCTTTTTCAAAGATAAGGTAAAGAAAATTCTCACTGAGAAGAAATCTGTCATCGACATTGGTGGAGGATTAAGAATCCAAAAGGATAAAAATAATCGATACGAGAAAAACCGAGAATGGATGTTACCATTTTTAAAAAATATCGACTATAAAATCCTTGATCCTGTTCCTGATTATCATCCAGACATTGTGGGGGATATTCATAACTTGCCGTTCGGAGACAATTCGCAGGAAGCCATATTTTGTCTGGCTGTGCTTGAGCATGTGGAAAACCCTATAAAAGCATTTAAGGAAATGTATCGAGTACTTAAGCCCGGTGGGTATTGCTTAGTATATGTGCCATTTCTTTATTATTATCATGCTGAGAAGGGTTATTACGGTGATTATTGGCGCTTCACAGAAGATTCCTTAAAATACTTAAGCAAACCCTTCTCTCACTATGAACTTAACTCCGTAAGGGGAGCCATAGAAACCTGGGTAAAGCTCTCTCCACTAGGTAGGATGAGGTTAGTCCAAGCATTTGGCGGATGGCTTGATAAAATTACCGGGAAGTCTAAGAGTAAACAAGTGAGTGGGTATAATCTCTTTCTCATAAAATGAAAAAGCTTTATTACATTGCCAACATTAGAATGCCAACTGAGAAAGCTCATGGCATACAGATCTTCTCTATGTGTAAGGCTTTCGCTGACACAGGCTTGGATGTGACTCTTTTGGTACCTAATAGGATGACGGAGATTAAGGAAGATCCTTTTGCTTATTATGACATTGAGAAAAACTTTAAAATAAGGAAGCTTTGGTGCTTGGATACAGTGAGGTTCGGTAAATTAGGATTCTGGCTTGAATCGCTCTCCTTCTCGATGATGGTTTCTCTCTATGCAGTATTCCATGGAGGGTTGTACTACACTCGAGAGGAAATGTCAGCATTCTATCTAAAACTTATTGGTAAGAATCCTGTATGGGAAGCACACAGAGGTGAGAGGAATATATTTATAAGGATTCTAATTTTTCTTCGAGCAAAGATCGTCGTCATTAGTCATGGACTTAAAAATCTATATGTCGGGCTCGGGGTAGTTGAGAGAAATATTCTCGTGGCACCGGACGCAGTTGATTTCGAAAAGTTCAATATAAGTGAGAGTAAGGAAGAAGCGAGGCGTAAGCTTGGATTAGCGAGAGATGAAAAAATTGTTCTTTATACTGGTCACTTGTATTCTTGGAAAGGAGCTCATATTCTGGCCGAAGCCGCTAGAGAATTCCCAGATGGTGTAGTGGCGGTATTTATCGGTGGAACAGAGAATGATATAGAAAGTTTTAAAAATAGGTTTGGACACTTAAATAATATTAAAATTTTAGGCAAAAAACTTCATAAAGAAATGCCTCTATACATGAGAGCGGCAGACATTTTAACTATTCCAAACAGTGCCGAGGAGGATATCTCCAAGCTCTACACTTCTCCAATGAAGCTCTTTGAATACATGGCCAGTTCTACATCCATAATAGCCTCGGATTTGCCATCCCTTAGAGAAATCATAGATGAATCTTCAGCATATTTTTTTAACCCTGACGATCCTCATAATCTGGCCGAAAAGATTAAATCGGCATTTAAAGATCCACAAGATATGGAAAAGAAGGCTAAAGAGGCACTCCGAATCGTAAAGGAGTATTCATGGAATAACCGAGCACAAAATATTCTTGAGTTTACCCATAGTGCATGATAGGGTGAAAAGAATTATGGCTAAAAATAAAGCTAAAATTGTATTTGTAAACGGGGTTTTCGATATCATACATCCTGGCCATATAAAACTTTTAAGATTTGCACGATCCCTGGGAGACAAATTAATTGTTGGTTTAAATTCTGACAGGGCGGTGAGAAGACTAAAAGGACCTAATCGTCCTATAAATAACCAGAAAGATCGTAAGTTGTTTATCGAATCTCTGGGTATTGCTGACAAGGTCGTAATTTTTAACGAAAGTCGTACGGGTAAAGTCGTCCGCAAGGTAAGAGCTGACATAGTGGTCAGGGGTAGTAAAAGTGAGCATACTCCAGAGGAGACGCGTCGAATTGACGGTCTGCCGAAACATGTAGAAGTAATTCGTTTCAACAAAGTCGGAAATTTCTCAACTACAAATACGGTAAAGAAAGTTATTCAGAAAAGATGAAGGACAAACTGATTAAAAGTTTCAAAGATAAAAGAATACTTCTAGTGGGTGATGCGATACTGGATGTTTATATTTATGGTGTCGCAGCAGGACAAGGTCTAGGCACTTCTGTTCCTAGAATCGAAGAGAAGAAAGTAGAGACCTCCTTCGGGGGTAATGGTCTTATCGCTAAGAATTTACTTGAACTCGGTGGAAAGGTCTTTTTCATTACAGTCGTCGGAGATGATGAAGATGCAAGGTATTATGATAATCTAACACACTCCCGCCTAAAGAAGTATTTTATAGTTGACAAGACTCGACCAACTATCGTGAAAAGAAGAATCTTTACAGGTGATGTGAGGACCTTACATCTTAATAAAGTTGACCACAGGGATATTGATCCATCTATTGAGAGAAAAGTTATAAAAAATATAGATTCATTAATAAATAAAGTTGATGCGATTGTTGCCATGGATCCTCAACATGGTTTACTGACAAAGAAAGTTATCAACCATCTGAAAAAAATCAGTAAAGAGAAAAATATACCTTTGTACATTGATACTCAGATTTCACACAGACCGTCGAATCATCATTTTTATAAAGGTGCACATACAATGTTTCTTAACGAAGGAGAGGCTAAGGCTGTCTATCCAAAATTTAATTCACTTAAGGCTGGAGGCTCTCTTGAGGCTATAAAGAAAAAACTAGACTTGAAGAATGTGATAGTTAAATTAGGCGATCATGGCTCTATCGCCTTGATAAACAATAAATTTATAAAAACTCCTGCTATTCACGTTGAGGCGGTAGATCCATGCGGGGCAGGTGACGCTTTCATGTCTGCCTTTAGTCTTGGAGACTTGGATTTTCCTGAAGAGACTCTCTATATTGCTAATGCCTGGGCAGCATTATCAGCAACTATTCCCGGCACGACGCCACCCAAGATGATTAATTTGAAGAAGTTACTTCGGGATTGATTTATAGTCACTACTCTGTTATACGTGTAATAGAATTTCCATCCAAAACCAGGAGGATTAATGCACACTTTAAAAATAAAGCTCTTCGCCGACGGAGCAGACCTTAGGGGTATTGAGGAAATGGCCCGAGATCCTCGGATTCAGGGCTTCACCACGAACCCGACTCTGATGAGAAAGGCGGGGGTGAAGGACTACAAAGCCTTTGCCCTGGAAGCCCTGGCTCTAGTAGGAGGTAAGCCGATCTCGTTTGAAGTTTTCGCTGACGACTTCCCGGAAATGGAGAGGCAGGCACGGGAGATCGCCTCGTGGGGCGAGAATGTGTATGTGAAGATACCGGTAACGAACACTCGAGGAATTTTCTCGGGTCTCACAGTGGGTATTCTCTCCCGAGCGGGAGTAAAGGTGAATGTGACTGCTGTCCTCACTCTCGGACAGGTATTAAGGGTGATGGATAACCTAAACCCAAACACCCGAGCAGTCGTATCTGTGTTTGCTGGTCGTATTGCAGACACTGGATTGGATCCTGTCCCTGTGATGCAGGATGCCCTAGGGATTCTCCATGAGAGGCCTTTGGCAGAACTTCTGTGGGCCAGTCCCAGAGAGCTTCTGAATGTCATTCAAGCTGACTCGATCGGCTGTCACATCATCACAGCCACAAACGACGTCCTGAAGAAGCTGTCACTTGTGGGCAAGGATCTGACTGAATACTCGAGAGAGACTGTTCAGATGTTCTATGATGATGCCCGGGCAGCCGAGTACACCATACCCACCAGTTAACTGGTGGTTTTATTTATGAATTTATGAAAAAGCACGGTTACCTTCTACCTCGAGAATTCTAGGAATGATCGAGTTATACATTGCCTCGATCGTCCACAAATGGATTTGGAACATATGACTCTCCGAAAAGTTGTGTCCTATACAATGACTGAAAAGACCTTACATTCATTAATTGATGTTGTCAATAATCCCTTTCGGACTCTTTATCCCTCCAAGACTAATAACCATAGAGGCCCTGGAGAAATCCTGACTTTCTGTCAGATGGTTCGGGAGAGCTACGGTGTGTATGCCGGCTTCAGCCGCTGAGATTATGCCGCTTTCTGTGTCCTCAAACGCAATACACTTAGAAGCTGGAAGATTCAGATGGTCTAGAGCCAGGATATACATGTCTGGATAGGGTTTTCTTTTCATTCCACCATTTTCTTCGAAAGATATAATATCCTGAAAAAATTCTGAAATCTTTGCAGTCTCTAGATTTATCTTTATATCTGATTTTGATGCTGCTGAAACGATTGTATATTTGAGATTCGGAAACTCCTTTTTAAAATTTTTAAGGAATTCTATATTTTCTTCTATAATAGGAGCCCCATCTTTACGGAGCTCTTCAAACTTTTGCCTACGAAGAAGTCTCTTAGCCTCTAGATCTCCAGAAATACCTTTAAGCCATGCTAACCTTTGTATATTTTCTGTACCGGTGTGACCTACACAAGGTATATATTCTTCTAGGGTTAAAGTTTTTCCTTCTTGCTCCAGTAACCATTGCCAAGAACGGAAGTGAATTTCTTCCGTGTCTACAAACACTCCATCAATATCCCAAAGCAATGCTTCAATCAAGATTTTATGTCTTCTAAAAGTTCTGAAAAGAAATGAACTAAAGTTATATGTACTTCTTGTATGTGCGAAGTGACATCAGACGGGACGACTATAGGTATGTCACACATTCCTTTGGCTTGGCCGCCATCCTTACCGAGGAGGCAAATTGTTACCATGCCTTTGGACTTTGCTGTCTTTAAAGCCTCGATAATATTTGGAGAATTCCCTCCGGCGGAGATGGCTACAAATATATCCCCCTTCTCACCGAGACCCTCTAGCTGGCGTGAGAATATAAAGTCGAAGGCGGTGTCATTTGCCCAGGCTGTGAGCATGGAAGTATCAGTAGTAAGTGCTACGGCAGGAAAAGCCCTTCTCATAGACTTGTACTTACCCAGGAGCTCGGCTGAGAAGTGTTGGGAGTCAGCAGCACTGCCGCCATTCCCTGCGATGTAAACTCTCTTACCCTTGAGTAAAGATTCTTTTAGTATTTTACCGGCCCTCTCCGCATTTTCCAAAAAAGCCTTATCTGCCAACGCTAAAGTCTTAGCGGCAATAGATTTCTCCAAGTATCCTTTTATCACCATGATAGTATACTACAACGCATGAAGGACTCTTGGGCCAAGCTTTTATTCGTAATAAAATCCTATTTTTACGCACTAAAGAGGGGGTCAGCCAGAGGTACAGCTGTAAATCCTGAAAAGATAGTAATTATCCAGGCTGCCCAGCTGGGAGATATGGTATGTACCACACCCATGTTTAGAGCAATTAAGAAACAATATCCAAACTGTAAACTCACCGTGGTTGGTAAGTCTGTAGGGAAGCTAGTTCTAGAAGGTAATAAAGATGTTGATGATTACATTGTATGGACTGAAGACATTTCAGAACTTTCAAAAATATTTAAGAATAATAAATTTGATTTCGGATGTGTTACATCTCCAAGCTTTCATGCGCTGGCAGCTCTTTTCCTAGGAGGAGTAAAGGTGATTGCAGCTCCAACAGTCATTAATGGTTGGTCACCGTATGAGACAAGACCATATAAATTATTGAGGCCTCTGGTAAATATAAAGACTCATAGGATGCGATATTATGCACCCGGAGAATATCTAAAACTTCTTGAGCCAATAGGCATATATACAAAAAATACAAAGAAATATGTCTACTATACAGAGTCGGCACGACGTAAAGCAGAAGAGATTTTAAATAAACTAAAAGATCCCAAGGGTTTCATTATCGGCGTAGTCACCGGTGCGGGTAATAAGATAAAGCAGTGGCCGCCGGAGAGATTCGCACAAGTGGCTGACCATCTTATAGAAAGGCATAATGCTCAGATAATAGTTATCGGTGGCAAAGATAATCTGAAGGAGTCTCAAGAAATGCTAGAAGCTATTCAGCATAAGGAAAATGTCTTAGATACAACAAGCACATTGTCCATCGACGAACTTAAGGCCCTGGTTGCAAGACTCGATATGATGGTGAGTGTTGATACCGGTCCAGTCTTTTTCGCCGAAGCGCAAGACATACCCACAGTTGATATAGCCGGCAATATTGATGAAAATGAACAAGCTCCAAATGATGGAGAGTACCATTTGGTCGTAATACCTAAGGACCGTAAAGGTCCAGTAGTCATGACTATGAATGCTCATCTCATTGATTATGAGGAAGCTCTTCGCCAAATAAATAGCGTTTCGGTGGAAATGGTTATCGAGGTAATAGAGAAACTTATTTCAAGAGTTAAAAATGATTAGAAATATTTTAAATTCAAGATATGGTCGTATAATCCGTTACCTTATTTCTGGTGGAACCGCGGCTGTAGTCGACTTGGGAGTTCTTTATATTTTGGTGCATGTTCTTCGTGTACAGTATCTGATCTCAGCTGTAGTTGGGTTTATTGTAGCCTTTGGAGCAAGTTTTATTATGCAGAAATACTTTACGTTTCAGGAAGACTCAAAAGATAGGATACCAGTAGAACTCTCAACTTATCTTTTAGTTTCTCTAATTAACTTAGGTCTGAATACCTTGGGCATGTACTTGTCAGTTGATATAATGCATCTTCAATATCTTGGGGCGCAATTTATTGTGAATGGGATTTTGGCTATTTACAGCTATTTCGTATATAAATATTTAGTGTTTTATAAAACTCGGGATGAAAAGTATTAAGACAGAGACTCTAATAATAGGAGCAGGCCCAGCGGGTATGGCCACAGCCATGGAACTCCTTAAGGCTGGTAAGGACTTTCTTCTGGTCGAGAAGGATTCTCAAGTTGGAGGACTCTCTAAGACATATATTTTTAAAGAAAAAGATGGTCTGGTATTTCGGGCCGATAATGGACCACACCGCTTCTACTCTAAAAACCAGTATCTCTATAATTTTATAGAAGAACTTATAGATGAAGATTGGATAACAGTGGAAAGGCATTCTCGCCAACTCATTAAAGGCAAGTATTACGACTATCCGATAAATGCTCCACAAGCCCTTAGGAATATTGGGTTTTTTAGGGCAAGTATCATGGGGGTACAGTATGTTTGGGCCAGAATAAAATATTCTATTTTCAAACGTCCGGTTAGAAATTTTAAGGATTATGTTTATAAGCACTTCGGTAAGGGACTGGGAGAATTTAATATGATTCATTATGCGGAGAAGATCTGGGGAATCCCTTCGGAAGATCTGCATGAGGACTTTGCTGGCCAAAGAATCAAAGGTCTAAGTATCACCAGCCTCTTAAAGGATGCCGTGACGAAAGCTCTTGGAATAAATTTTAAAAATAAACCGAAGACCTTGATAGACACCTTCTTTTATCCTAGCAAGGGAACCGGACTTATATATGACACGATTGCCAGGCGTGTAGAGGAGTCCGGTCACCAGATTCTTCTTAACTCATACCCGGTTAAGATCTTGCATTCTGGTAATCATATAAATAAAGTCATAATTCAAACGCCTGAAGGTGAAGCGGAAGTGGTATTCAAGTACTTAGTAGAGTCAATACCACTTACAGAGTTTGTCCATCTTGTGGAGCCTCCACTTTCTAAAGAAGTTCTTGACGCTAATGATAAACTGAAACATAGGAGTCAGGTATTTCTGTTTATCACACTGAATAAAGAGTCGATAACCCGGGACCAATGGATATATATACCAGACAAGGACATCCCATTTGCCCGTATTAGCGAGATGAGAAATTTCAGTCAAGAAATGTCTCCTAAGGGGAAGACCTCTATCTTTGTGGAGTTTTTCTGTTCGGAAGATGATGCGATCTGGAATATGAATAAAGAAGAACTGACCAAGCTTTCCTTACCGTACTTCGATAAATTGGGTTTCTTCAAGCCTTCAGAAGTTAGAGAGGTCTATCATATTAGAAATTTAAATAATTATCCTCTCTATGATATAAATTACAAAACTTACTTAGACAAAGTTAAAATGGCGTTAGATAAGTTCGATAATTTGTTTTACATTGGCCGTCCAGGAAGGTTTAGATACAATAATCAAGATCACTCTTTGGAAATGGGTATGCTCGCTGCCAAGAGTATTATCGACGGGAAGAAATATGATATAGAAGAAGTAGGTAACGAAAAAGAATATTTTGAAAAAGGAAACCTCAAACATTCCTGATATATCTGTCGTCATCCTCTGCTACAGAGATGGTAGGTCTATAGAAGACTTTGTTTCTCAAATGAAGAGTTCTCTAGAAGAAAATGATTTAAATTTCGAGATTATCCTTGTGGCTAATTACAAACCAGGTGTTCAAGATGATACTCCACGTGTGGCAAAGTCGTTATCCATACACGATCCTCGTCTGAAAATAATTTCCAAGCCTAAAGAAGGTATGTACGGTTGGGATGTTAGAGCAGGGCTCACTCTCGCTCAAGGTAAAACAGTGGCTTATATTGATGGTGATGGACAAATGCCGGCCGAGGACGTAGTAAGAGTATATAGAGAGCTCCACAATACTGGTTCTGATATGGCTCTTACTTATAGAACAAAGCGGCATGATCCTTTAAAAAGAACTTTTATATCTAAAGTTTATAACATCCTTCTCAGAATCCTTTTTCCACAGGTTAAGGTTTTTGATGCTAATTCTAAGCCTAAGATCTTTACTCTTGAGGCGTTAAACAAGCTCGATCTTAAGTCCGACGACTGGTTTATCGATCCAGAAATAATAATTCAAGCAACCGAGAATAAATTTAAAATTGCTCAAATACCAACAGTTTTTATGAAAAACAGCAGAAGAACTTCATTTGTAAACGCTGCTTCGATACTAGAATTCTTGAAAAATCTTTGGAATTACCGATTCCTACGATAAAAACTTAGAGTTTTTTCCAGTCCTTCTCTGAAAGATGTGCCAGGAGACCAGCCCAGTTTATGGAGTTTACTCCCATCCAAAGAGTAACGGAAGTCGTGTCCAAGTCTGTCCTTAACATGCCCAATGTACTTACTGTTGAGTCCAAATAATTTAAGGAGTTTTTTAACTAGATCGATATTTCTCATTTCGTTTCCTCCGGTGACATTATATATTTCTCCTTGTTTACCCTTGTGGAATACATGATCGACAGCTATGGAATGATCTCTCACATATAACCAATCACGCATCTGCAAACCTTTTCCATAAAGAGGGATTTTTTCTTTCTTTAAAAGTTTTGAAATAAAAAGTGGAATCATCTTAGTTCTGTCTTGTCTTGGACCGAAGTTGTTGGAACTTCTGGTTATGACAATATCCATGCCAAAGGTCTTGTGATATGAAAGAGCAAATAATTCTGCTGCAGCTTTAGAAGCACTGTAAGGATTATTGGGAGATGTGGGGGATGTTTCAGTCCAGGATTTATCACCAAGTTTAAGAGATCCATAGACCTCATCGGTTGATATAAAGTGAAAGCGACTAATCTTATACATTTTGCTGAGGTATAGGAGGTTATTTGTCCCGTTTACATTAGTCTCGGAGAATATAATTGGATTTTTAATACTTAAGTCGACATGAGTTTCCGCCGCGAAGTGGATAACATCTGTAGGTTTATATTCATGGAAAATCTTTTGGAGTTCTGTGCGATCTCTGATATCTACACGTACGAACACAAAATTATTCTTATCACGTACTTCTATATTATTTTTATCAGACACTCCAGTTAGAGAGTCTATCCCTACGAAATTGTATCTTGGATATTTTATGACTGCGTAATTTATAAAATCACTGCCCATAAATCCTGCTACTCCGGTGACAAGGATTGTCTTTTTAGAAACTTTACTTTTTTTCATTTTTGAATTTGTCCATCATAAAGTTTGTCGCTGCGGCAAGACTATCGAAGGTGCCTATGTCGAACCATTCTTTCTCTAGAGTTACTGCATGCAGGCCTCCTTCCTTAATGTATTTATTATTTATATATGTGATCTCTTTCTCTCCACGTTTGGAAGCAGGCTGGCCGACCATCTTTTCGAATACTGTATTGTCATAGAGGTATACGCCGACGACTGCTAAGTCACTCTTCGGATTTTTCGGCTTCTCGATGATTTCTTTAACAGAATTATTTTTATCTATAGTTGCCACACCGAATCTTTCTGGGTCGGGGACTTTTTTTAGAAATACTGTAGCTCCGTGCCTGAAATTCCTAATGTGTTCAGTTAAATTATCTTCGATGATGTTGTCACCCAGATAGAGAACACAATTATCATGCCCGACGTACTCTCTGGCTATATAAAGACCATAAGCTATACCCGACGCCTCGTTTTGAATACCATAAACTATCTGGATCTGCTTGTTAGTATCAGGAGAAATAAAGTTTTCTCCAGATCCTAGAAGCTGCACATAATTGTCTAAATGCTCTGGAGCAGTGACAATCATAATGCGGTCTATACCTGCACTGACCAACTTCTCAATACTGTAGTAAATAATGGGCTTATCATAAACCGGCAAGAGATGTTTATTAGTAACCCGGGTTAATGGATATAGACGAGTTCCTTTCCCGCCTGCAAGTATGACACCTTTCATCGAGCGTACTATATCTTAGGAGTAAATTCGTGGCAATAGAGTAGCTTGACTTCAAAGGCATTTGTTGATTGTCTTAAGAAAGACAGAGTTTAAAACATGGGAGTGTGAGACATGAGGGTCTTTATCACCGGCGGTACAGGATTTCTGGGCACATACCTGGCCAGGAGATTATGCGTCGACGGACATGAGGTGCACTTATTCTCAAGGCATCCGGGCCACGGTCCAGGAAACTTCCACAAGGGAGATGTTACCGACAGAAAAAGATTGCTCCAAGTTGTAAATGAGGTGAGACCTGAGTGGATCTTCCACTTAGCTGCCGATTTAGAAAGAGAGAAAAGCCAAGTTCGAAGAGAAACAGAGGACCCAAATCTTTTTGGGGCCATGAATATTATCTCGGCAGCGCTTGAGGTAAGAGCCCAGGCCTTGGTGGCAGCTGGGTCCTTCTCTGAATACGGAAGGGCAAGAGTACCCTATGAAGAAGCGAGACCTATTGATCCTGTAAGCCTGTACGGCCTTACCAAGTCCTGGGCTACCAGCCACATCATAGACTTTGGCTCCATGTGGCCAGCTACGGTGTTGCGTTTCTCCGTGGTCTACGGTAAAGGTCAGAGAAAGGACACTCTCCTGGGAGCCCTCTTCTCGGCCTTAAAGACTAACATGCCAATCTCTCTTCCTCCTGGTGAGCAGACCAGAGACTTCATCTACATCGATGATGCAGTGGAGGCCCTGGTGCTTGCCGCTAAGAAGATAGCCACTTGCCGGGGACAGATCATAAATGTCTGCTCTGGCCAAGAGGTTAAAGTAAAGGAAGTAGTGAGGTTGGTGGAGGATGTCTCTGGCAGGAAGGGATTTGCGGAGCTCGGCAGAGTGGCGTACAGAAAGGACGAGCAAATGCGGTACGTTGGCTCTACTGAAAAGATGAAAAAGCTTCTACAATTTGAACCGAAAGTGGATCTCGAAGAAGGGATCCGCAGACTGTTCCAGTCTCCCTAACGGGGGACTTTTTATACTTGACAAAATAGCAAATTTGGTCTATTGTAAATAGAGTAAATTGCACCTTATCGCAGAGGAGATTTCAGTGCAAACTTATACACATGGAGTACTCGGTGCTCTAGCTGGAGCGGTATTCTTTCCTCACGAACCTACTGTCCAGATTGCATGTATTATGGGCTCGATGGCACCCGACGGCTTCACCTTCGTGAAGTATGCTCTGGACAAGATGCAAGGCAGACCTCCGTTCTCCAACTGGAGTAGGCTGCCCTGGTTTATCGAGGCTACCCATTCATTCGTGGTAGGGGCTATCCTTGTTATCCTGGCTCTCTTGAGCGGTACTTGGGCAATTCCGTCGGTCAGAGGTTTCCTTCTGAGTGCTATCTTCCTTCATGTTCTGGTCGATGTGTTTACACACATTGCTCCTGAGTATAAGGATACGGATGCGACTTATCTCTGGCCTCTGCCCGGAAGCCTGAGACCCTCCTTCGGATGGGAGTATAGGCGACCAAAGGTTAACGGTGGGCATAATATCAAACTGAAGCCGGTTGAAGGGATGATTATCGCCATTGCCCTGGTCGTAACCATCGTCATTTACCTGCATTAGTATCAGACCCCTCGTCTCTAGCGAGGGGTCTATTCTTTTGCTAGAATCGCCCATACATGAAGGCCTCATACTATGACGTCCTGTTCGAGGAGGAGTCTAATCATTGGTGGTATAAGGTAAGAAGAGGGATGACCCACTTCTTGATTAAGAAGTACGGAGGACCTATGGATGGGAGTCTAAAGATCTTAGATATGGGATGCGGTACGGGAGCCCTCTTGGGAGAACTAGAACGTCACGGGGAGGCTACAGGGATAGACTTCTCTGACAAAGCGGTTACATTCTGTAAACAACGAGGGATCCAAGACGTAAGGCCAGGCAGAGCAGAAAATCTTCCGGCTATTAGTAATCTATATGATGTAGTTCTTGCACTCGATGTTATCGAGCATGTAGGAGACGATGTAAGGGCAATCCAAGAGCTCAAGAGGGTAGCAAGACCAGGTGGGGTAGTAATCATATTTGTCCCGGCGTTTATGTTTCTGTGGGGAGTGACCGATGAAGTGGCTCATCACTTTAGACGATATACAAAATCAGATTTAGAAAAGAAGGTGAGGGAAGCAGGACTAAATATACTACGCGCATCGTATTTCAATACATTTCTGTTTCTGCCTATTCTTATAGTCCGAAAAATTAACAAGTCACTCCCTCAGAGATATAAACCAGAGAATGAAGTAGAATCTACACCAGGGATTCTAAATTCTATCTTCTACATGATATTTAAAATTGAATCTTGGCTTTTCCGCTTGGTGGACTTCCCGTTCGGTGTATCTCTATGCGTAATTGCGGAAAAGCCTGAAGTATGAAAATTACTAAAGACCCGGGAAATATTAGAGACTATTTCAAGAAATGGCCGAGGTTCTATTTTATCGTTCGTGAAGTTTTCAGTCCGGTATGGTGGAGTGGAGTAAGTCAAAAGAATTTTATAAAACTTCATCAAGGTGGAAAGATTGTTAATCTTGGATCTGGTCCAGAAATAATTGATGAAAGAGTAATAAATGTCGATGCTCATAAATACCCAAGTGTCTCAGTTGTAGCAGATATCACTAAACTTCCGTTCGAAGATAATTCAATTGACAGTGCCATATGTAATACAGTCTTAGAACATGTTAAGAATCCCGAGGGAGCTGTTTCTGAAATGCATAGAGTACTTAGGTCGGGTGGTTATGCATATACTACTGTTCCTTTCCTATATCCATTTCATGCCTCCCCAGATGACTATACCCGCTGGACTCATGCAGGAGTGAGAGAGTTGTTTAAGAATTTTGAAATTGAAGAGATAGGGGTGAGAGCGGGACCCTTCTCCTTACTTGCCACTTGGCTCTGTTATATATGTGCCACAATATTCTCTTTCAATTCGGAGTTTGTATACTGGATACTTGTAAACCTTTTTATGTTTATATTCTTTCCTATTAAAATTTTAGATGTTATTGGGTCAAGACTGCCTTTCTCTATACATCTATCTGCCATTCTTTATGTCATCGTTCGTAAAAAATAACTTAGAAAGAATTAAGCACCATAATGGAGCCCTCATCCTTGGAGTCGTGGCGGCTGTGCTGCTTGCTCTTCCAACATTTCTTTCCATAAGGGACTTGGGAGTTTTATACAAAGGTGTGCCATTTATGTACCAAGATTATGAGAGTACATACATGGCTAGAATTCATGAGATCTTGGATGGTCACAGAACCCTTGGATCTCCTATGATATATGAGTACAAAAATACTCCTACCCCTCTAGCCCCAACAGGTGAATACATATATGCTCTGCCAGCGCTTCTGGGTATACCACTGCCTTTAGTAGATGAGTTGAGTAAATTCATTTTGCCGTTTATTCTTTTTTTGCTCATATATTCTCTTACTTATCTTCTACTTCGCGGAAGGGTTGAGCGGCCTAAGCTTTATGCTTCGCTCGCAGCTGTTTTGTCAGTTTTAGGGTACGACTTGTTACAATTTAAGAGCGTTTTAGAGATCCTTGCCCATGGACCTCAGTCTCTCTATCTTTCTCTTTGGACGCGTTTGGTTAATCCTATAACAGGTGCTCTGTATCTCTTCGCTTTTCTCATTTGCGCTTGGCTTGTTTATATAGGAAGAAAAAGGATTTTTATCCTGGCGGGTATCCTTCTCGGACTCATGACGGGATATATTTTTTCTCTGACTTTGGGCCTGGTAGTTTCAGTTCTCCTATTAATTCTGTGTCTTATGGAAAGGCGTCGCTTAGAAGCTAAAAACTTTCTTGGAACATTACTTATATCAGGGCTCATTATTTTTTACCAAGTTTATCCGTTTCTTTTTTCACACTTGATTTTAACTGGCTCTGCTTTGAAAAATGGGCTAATCCTTACACATCATTTATTACTTAATAAATTTCTAATAGTGAGTTCCTTAATATTGCTTGGGCTCTTGTGGTGGAGAAGGAAAGAGAATTATTCTATGGGTTTTACTGAAAGGTTCGTTCTGGTATTAATGCTTGCGAGCCTTATAGTCACCAACGAGCAGGTTGTCACTGGCAGAAACATCTGGCCGCAACACTTTGTTCAATACATCATCCCACTATGTTTTATTGTACTTTCTGTTTGCTTAGCATTTATTAATAATATTAATAAATTTAAAATTTTATTTGTTTCTATTGCTGTATTTTGTATAGGTTTAGCATTTGTATTTAATATTAGGGTACTTACCTCCTATTCATATGTTCTTAATGATCTAAGATCTAGACAGCGTTATGAAGGACTCTTCAATTATTTGAACTCTTATGCTAGAGAAGATTGTGTGGTTCTTGCCGAGGAAGAGACGGAAAGTCTGGCAGCCTATATCCCTGCATTTACAAGTTGTAATACTTATTACACCACGTATGTGTTTGTAGGCATTCCTCAGGATAGAATTAAACATAACTTATTTATCCATCTACGGGTCGACGGGATTAAGCCGAGTGGAATCGATCAGTATCTGTCCAGTCATCCACTGGAAGTTCAAGCTAATTTCTTCCAGGATTGGAAGGAAATATTTAGACATACAAATAATTCCTGGCTTGCTTCTATAAGTGATAGGGAGGCAATTGATGAGCATTTCAACAATCTTAATAAAGAATTGGCCCAAGAATACAAAGAATTCTATAAAGCAGATCTCTATACTGAACTCAAGAAATACAAAATAGACTATATAGTGGTAGATAAGGATGTAGATCCAAACCTTTTGTCGAAATTATCTTTCGCAAATCTTGTATACTCAAATGAAGGCATAAATCTATATGAAGTTAAATAAAAAAATAATAATTCTAGCTGTAATCGTAATGTTTGTGCAGTCTGTAGCGTTTTTCGGACTTAAAATACTGGACTCTAGGACAGGGGACTTAGATGGAGATAAAACATACGCCTTTCCAACTCAGGGGCAGGATTCACCTGAGTTTGTGAAGCTAGGGCATAACTTGGCTACAGAAGGCCGGTTTACTCTTGATGGCACTACTCCAGAGACCTTTAGAACTATTGGATATCCGTTAATACTCGCCTTCATGGAGAAAACCCTCGGCTCTTCTGTGGCTACTATCTTTCTACAAATAATACTTTCCGGAGGAATCTTTTTCTTGATCTGGAATATTGGACGAAACTTCCTTACTGAAAACTGGGCAATAGCTGCAGCACTTGTATTCGGCTTGTCTCCATCAGCCATATTTCATTCAGTAGTGCTCCTGAGTGAAATCCCTTTTATATTTTTCTTCCTATTCTCGATTAACCTAATTTTCTTTGCTCATGACAGGAGGAGGGAGATCTTCCTTGGGGGTATCGCTCTGGGTATTGCCACCCTTATAAGACCAATTAGTCTCTACTTACCACTTATCTTTGCTATTTTTCTTACATTTAAATATTGGAAGTTAGGAAAGAAATTTATTGCCTCTCGTTTACTACTTATGGTCTTAGGATTTATTTTAGTTATTTTTCCATACTATGTTCGTAATTATAAGGAAACAGGAGTTTGGGGAATTTCTTCGATAACTACTTATAACCTTGCTCGTTACAATATTCGAGAGTTTCTTGCTGAGAAGTTTGGTACAGGTTCGCCTGAGAGTCTTAACTACAATAAAGCCATAGATAGTATCCCGGTGGAGAGGCTCAGAACTCTAGAGGGTGTTCGAGATCTCATACCTATTTATAGTCCGGTACTTAAGTCTCACCTAGTCTCTTACGCCGTCTTCCATGTTGTAGAGACCTTGAAGTTTTTCTTCTCCTCGAATATAAGATATTTAGGTACCCAAATACAAATCGGAGCAGTGCAGAAGTTCTTAGGATTGAACTCATCTTCTCCAGACCTTTTACATGAGTTGAGGGCCGGGCACATTCTAGAAGCTCTGAAAGCTCTGAAGGATCAAGCTCTCATAACCTTAGATAGACTACTTACGGTTGTTATCATCTTACTGGCGACGGGCACGATCTTCATAAAGAAAAATCGTTATAACATCTTCTTACTACTCTCTCTGATTGCTTACTTCGCAGTCCTCACTGGTCCAGTATCAATACCGCGTTACCGCTTGCCAGTTGAAGGTCTAATTATAATTCTGGCTATGGTCTCACTCCAATCTTTAAGAAAATATCGGAACGCATTCTCTTATTCTTAATCTCCTCTTCAATTTCCGAAGGAGTGATGGCACCAGCAGCCAGTGCATCCTTCACTAAGACGAAGAAGAATATCTCTATGTTTTTATCTGGATGAGATTTGTAATGAGTGGGGTATTTACCGAGAAGTTTATGAATTGGTTCACGAGGAATGATGCCGAAAAACTTGGGTAGAGGATTTATGGTGAAATCTATAGGAAGTCCAGTTGACCACGGCTGAGTAATGCGGTTGGTAGTATGAAGCATTTTGGTCTCTGGAGTAAGTTTGTCTAAACTGTTCCACTCTCTAGGTAATTCTTTCACCACAGGCTCGATTTTCAGTTGCATAATCTCTGAATAATCCACCTGCTCCTTCTCCAGTGCACTTAAGAAGTCGGTCATCTTCCAATGAATAAGTTTCTCATTGTCCATAACCATGACCGAGGTATCCCAGGCATCTTTCTTAGCACATGCGGCCACGGGAGCGTCCCCGAGGTCTAATTCCATGAGTGGAGTCAGGTCTCGTATGGCAAAGATGTCTGGGTCAATAACAATGGATCTGCCCTGGTAGTTCATTAATTCCGGTGGCATGAAGCGAGACAGGGTAAATGACTGAAGATCATTTGGATCATAAGTTAATTGTTTACCTGCTCGCCTATACTTCTTGCCTGCAAAACGCTTAAACTCTGGTCTCTCATCGACATTGAGAATCTCTACTCTTATAGGGGAACCCTTGGGCAATCTTCTTTCTATAGCAAATTTGGCTAGTTTGGCTCCGATTCTCTGCTTGTTGTTTGTATGAATAAATACTTTCTGTTGCATGTTTTGCTAAGTTAATTCCTAGAGTATATCATTGGTGGAGTGAAAGAAAACTCGCATAGAAGGGCCCTAAATGCTCTAAATATGGCTCTAATTGGCCTTAAATCTCTAAGATCTTCCTTGACCGATTTAGACAAGGCAGAAACCTTGATCCAAGCCAGGTCAGGAGACATCATTGTTACAGGTATTGGTAAATCAGGATCTATAGCTGAGAAGTTGGCTTCTACACTTACTTCCTTAGGTCACAGGTCACTTTATCTACATCCTGTTGATGCTATACATGGAGACATTGGAGCTCTCTCAGAAGGAGATGTGCTCTTAGCTCTTTCCTTTTCTGGAGAGTCTAAAGAAATAGTTAGACTGTCGACTTATGCTAAAAGAGAATTCAATGTACCAGTTATCTCCTTTACACGGTCTCAATCTAGCACTCTGGGAAGACTTTCAAACGTGGTGGTTAAAGTCTTAGTAAGAAAGGAGGGGAGTCCGGCGGATCTTGCTCCCATGGCTTCAACTACTGCCACTCTAGTTCTTGGCGACATGTTGGCTTCTATGCTTACTCGAGATAATTTTAAAAAGGATCATTTCGCCAGGTTCCATCCAGGAGGAGGACTTGGACTTGAGCTTAAGAAAGTGGAATCTCTAATGAAAAAAGGTAATGCTCTACCTAAAGTTAAGGAAACTGATAATGCAAGGAAGGTATTGAAAGAAATGTCAGATAAATCCTTGGGTGTAACAGCCGTCGTAGACAAGAATAAAAAAATTGTTGGTGCCATTACGGATGGTGATATACGAAGGTGGCTGCTCAAAAAAGGTGATGTAATAAGGAGCACTGCCCATGAGATCATGACTCGAAATCCAAAAGTTATAAATTCTGGTGCGAGTTTAAAAGAAGCTCTGAGGACCATGGAGGATCATAGGATAACAACAATCTTTGTAGTAGATAAAAGTTTAAAACCCCAAGGCGTAATTCATATCCATGATATTGTTGAAGAAAATATCGTTTGATGGAAACTTCAATTAATTACTCTTATGCCCTCAGTCTTCTAAAGCGTTTCAACATTCTGGTTGAGAGGACACCAGCTTTGAGAGAAAAGTTTATATACAAAAACTGGAATCTTCTCCAGACATATCAAGCTAACATCTTCGGAGACTCAAAAATCTGGACCAAAGAGGAGAACATAAGAACCCTGTATCCGGCTAAGGGTTTCGTATTATTTTTAAAAACCTTTGTCTTGTCCCTTGCGGTTATTTCTATTTCATTCGTTTCTTTAATTTATATCCTTATCTTTAGAAAGAAGATTTTAATCTTTTCTGGTGACAAGGTAGACGGTACATATTCAAACGACTTCCGACTAGAAACCCTTTATGATGTGGTTTTCTCTTATAAGATCCCATTTATCGAGGTTATTCATACCTTAAGCGATAGAGAGACGGTCAAGCATTTTATTGTACGCAAGAGGCCGGTAATATTCCTTGAAACTTTAGACCTTTTGTTTGCGCCAATAGTTGAATTAAAGAAAAGGAGTATCAAGAAACTTGTGGATTCTATAGATACAACCGAATTTACCGAAGAAGAAGCTGCGTTTATAAAGTTTGAGCTTGAGAAGTATATATCGAGTACCATCATCACTCGGATACGTTTAAACTTTTTCAAGCTTTTTTTCAGTATTACAGGTATAAAAGCTGTCTTCTCTATAGATGATGTGCGTCACTACAATGAACTTATGGCCGCAGCCAAGGAGTCCAGAATTAGCTCCTACGCTATCCAGCATGGACACTTCACCAAGTATCATCCTGGCTGGCTTAGAGAAACCGAAATGGAACAAGAAGTAATGAGACCAGAGAAACTAGTTGTATGGAGTAAATATTGGAGTGATGTGCTGTTGAAGCTTGGAACCTACTTTAAGCCTGAAGAATTGCTTATTGGCGGAGAAAGGTGGGGTTTACCAGTCTCGACAAGGAAGAAGGATGGTCATATAACTATCCTTATCCCTTACGAAAAGGATGCTCCGAAGCTTGAGGTAAGAGAATATATAGAAAGGTTATTAAAGATCCCTCACTTTAGGGTCGTATTTAAAATCAGAGCAGACCAAGATAAGCAGAGTCAGTTGGATGAATATGGTCTGGCTCCATTTTTAAATAAGATAATAGTGGTGCGCTCGATGCGAGATATACACTATGACATCAGTGTGGCTTTGGGCACATATTCAACCTTTCTGTATGATATGGTTGTCGAAGAACGACCGGTTGCTATAATTGAGACTTCAATTGACTATGGTGAAGGTATGGTAGAAAACGGTCTAGCCAACTTTATAAAAAAGACTGATGATCTGGAGAAGGTTATCAAGGCTTTAACTAACCTTTCGAATGATGACTTAAGGGCAAGACGTGACAAATTGATCGGTAAGGAAGAAAAAAAGCTAGAGAAGACTCTGTCAGATATACTTAAAAGCTATGCAACAAGTTCGTAAAATTCTTTATAATCTTAAAGAATGGTGGAAAATTATGTTTGTTTACCCACCACTTACACTTTCCAACGTTGATTATGATGAGTATTGGAAGTCCAAGCGTGGATCTAACATTGGTGCTATTTCAGATTGGCAGATTGAGAGAGCCAGCTTCGTCATAAACGAACTCAAGGAGCGGTCTGTTGGCTCAATATGTGACATCGCTTGTGGAGATGGATCTATCTTGCATTATATATCCAAACAGTTCCCCGGGGTTAAGCTCGTAGGTACAGATATATCTGAGTTTGCCCTAGAGCAGGCTGAGAAGTTCGGAGTTGAGACAATTAAACTAGATATTGGTGACACGAAACAATTAACTAAGATTCCAGTCGCCGATTATATTCTCCTTTTCGAGATACTTGAACATATTCCTCATTCTGAAGAGTTGTTATTAAAAGCTTATGAGAAGTCAGAGAGAGGAGTCTTTTTCTCCTTTCCTAATACTGGATTTTTCCCCCATAGACTGAGACTCTTATTCGGAAGAGTACCAATGCAATGGAAGCTCTCTCCGAGTGAACATGTACGATTTTGGACCAAGCGAGATCTACTTTGGTGGCTTCAAAGCTTGGGATTTAAAAAATATAAGATTAAGTATTATAAGGGAGTACCATTTCTCAACGAACTCATTCCTTCTTGGTTTGCAGCAGGGTTCGTGGTCTTTATATCAAAGTAGTTTCTCGAGCTCTTTTCAAAAAGAAAATTGCAATAAGTAGCGCTACAAACTCATAAGCAATGCGAGCATATATTACTCCCCATAGACCAAACATCTTTACACCAATAAATAACAGAGCCAGTTTAGCAACTGCGATACTCATGTTGCTACCGTAGAGGCTGTTTAAAGTCTTTTTAGCCTGCAGAATAGTTGTTGGAATAATACTTATATAAGCAAGGAGGGAAAGAGAGAATATCTGAGACATTCTTACCGCATCCATATATTGTGGAAAGAAGGTCTTATATATAAATGGGGCCACAACTATGTATAGGATTACCACAGGCACAAGAACGAATAGAAATTTTATAGTTTTATTAGGCACATCGCTTTTTATCTCCTCGAGAGAACGGATGGCAAACTTTGGTAAAGCAAGTGGAAAGAAACTTTTAAACATTCCTTTAATCTGTAGAGGCACTGCTATGGCGAATGAGTAGACCGCCAGCTCTACTGCTCCAACGTAGTGGTAAACGATAATTTTATCTGCCTGATCTGCCAGGGTATTCAGTATAGAGATAAAAGTAAGATGTTTCGCGTAGGGGATCATTTCTGGATCTTCTTCTCCATGAGGATGATATTTCGAGACTGTTATTCGATAAGAAGTATAAAGGATGGTTGTATAAGAAATAAAATAAACAAATATAATTACAAAAAGATTCTCGGTAATGAATAGAGTAAGGATCAAGCACAGAGCAGGGAAGATACTACCTATTGAACTCAAGATTGATAATGTTTTGAAGTCTTTCTTGCCATTAAGATAAGAGTTGAAGAAAGATGATGCATCTATGAGTGGTGAGGTGATGCCAATTATAAATAGAGAGAACGCAAGTACGTAGTTATGGTGGACAAGATAGTAAATAGACAAAGAAAGAGAGAGGGTCAGTATGATCACCCCCCATTTCAAGACAGTTTTGAATCCTCTAAACAATGCACCGTCAAATCCTCTAGCCACAGACTGGGTAATTGCTGGACCAAGTCCGATAAGGGTGAGAGTGCCTATAATCCCAGATAGTGCTATGACATACTTATATGTACCATAAGAATCCTTAGGGAAAAGGTGAGCGAATGCGACAGATAGAGCGAATGCAGATACTGCTCCAATAAGTTGCACGAAGATAAGCCAGAAGCCACCCTTGGCCAGGTAGACCATATCGGTCTTAAAAAACGCCTCACTTCGGCGTAGTAGCTGGTAAACCTTATTTCTGAGACTCTTCACGCATCTATATTATACAATTCCTGTCGCTTGAGCTACATGCTAAAATAATTAGATGCTCAAGAAAATTCTTAAGGGCCTAATTTTTACCGGTCTCTTCATTGTTCCTTTCGTACCTTTCTTTGTTAACAGTTCCTTATTCTTTCCATTTATCACTACCAAGGCTTTTACTTGGAGGATTATAGTAGAAGTAATATTTGCTGCTTGGATTGTTTTTATCATTATTTCACCTGAATACAGACCGAGGAAATCTCTCCTGCTTTATTCTTTATTTATTTTTATTTTTATTATTGGACTGGCGGATGCCTTTGGAGTGGCACCAGTTAAAAGTTTCTGGTCTAACTTCGAACGTATGGAAGGGTTTGTATCACTCTTACATCTAGGAGCTTTCTTCTTAGTTGTTTCCACTTTCTTTAAAGAAAGAGAGTGGAAGTGGTGGTGGAACACATCTCTTGCTGCATCACTTCTCATGGTTTTTTATTGTTTCTTTCAGTTAAGTGGTAAGGCCGAGATTCACCAAGGAGGAGCAAGAGTGGATGGATCGTTGGGAAATGCAGCTTACCTGGCCGTATACATGCTCTTCCATTTCTTCATTGCTCTGTATTACCTTTTGAAGTCGAAAGGGGGTATGAGGTGGGTTTATGGGTCTCTTATGGTGCTCCAGGCCTATATGATTTATGAATCAGCCACAAGAGGAGCAATACTTGGAACTCTTGGAGGTCTGTTCTTAATTGCACTACTAAACCTGAAGAATCGAGAAATCCCTTGGTTAAGAAAAGCCAGCATAGGAGTGTTAGCGGGTATCGTATTTATCGTCGGAGGATTTTTCCTAGTTAGGAATACAAGCTTTGTAAAGAATAATTCTATATTAGACAGATTTGCCACTATCTCTATCTCAAGTATTAAAGGTGAGGGCAGGGCCTTCGTCTGGCCTATAGCCCTAAAGGGTATTAAAGATAGGCCGCTTCTCGGGTGGGGACAAGAGAACTTTAATTATGTCTTCAATAAATATTATGACCCAGAAATGTTTAGATTCGAACCGTGGTTCGACAGAGCTCATAATATATTCTTAGATTGGGGTATAGCCGGAGGGATCCTAGGTTTACTTGGTTATCTTTCTTTATATGTAATATTACTAATATATATATGGAAGAGAGATCCTCTGATTACTCATGTTGAAAAATCAGTTTTAACTGGGCTCATTGCTGCCTACTTTTTCCATAATTTCTTTGTCTTCGATCACCTTATAAGTTACATATTGTTTACTTCTTTGCTAGCGTACGTACATTCTCAGATAACGCCACAGGAGACATCTCCTAAGGTAACCACAGTTGATACTACCAAGATATATATCATTGGCGTACCGGCTGTGGTTGTGACACTACTCGTAATCTATTTTATAAACATCAAACCAATAATTGCTAACACAAGCCTAATAAAAGCACTCCACTCTGCTTCTGATGGAAACTATGGAGCAGTTGTTACAGATTTCGAGAACGCATACAATTCTTCCCGACTAGGTAGACCAGAGGTCGTAGAGTGGATAGCCACAAGTGCTGACAGTGTACTTAGTTCTAGTCCTCTTACTATCCAAGAGAAGAATGACTATTTCACTTTCGCTAAGCAGGCAGTCGAGACTCTGGCCAAAGAATTATCTGAAGATGCTAGATATCAACTCATCGCAGGCTCATTCTTCTCTAAAACTGGTTCTCCTGAGTTGGCGAATGCTTATCTTGAGACTGCTCGGAAGCTAACTCCTGGCAAGCAACAAGTTTACTTCGAACTTGGTGGAGTGAAGTTAAACCAGAATGATTTCCGGGGTGCCCAAGAGTATTTCAAGCAGGCTTATGAGCTGGATAAAGACTATAACGAGGCTAAAATTCTATATTTAATTGCTGCCATATACACCGGTGACACCCAAGTATCTCAGAAGTTAATCGGTGAGATCTCACCAAATGTGCTCGTCGAGGATAGTCGTATCTCTAGTGCGCTATATGTAAATAAAAAATATGGAGATCTGGTTATCTTATTAGAAAATAGAGTTCAGTATGCGCCTTCGGTGCTCCAGAATTACGTCGACCTCGCTATTGCATATTATAAAAATGGAGAAACGTCTAAAGCGGTAACTCTTCTTCAGACTGTTGAACAGAAAGTTTCTGATAAAGATACTAAAAATCAAATTGATTCGTATATCCAGTTAATCAAACAAGGTAAAATTTAAATTTATTTTTATCAAAATTCTCTAAAATATTTTTTTGAGTTATCCACATATTTTGCGTGTGTATACTTGTCGCAACACTTTATAAGTTAGATAATTAACATGAGTCGCACGTAGAAAAATATTTTTCAGAAATATTTCTCTGCGACACAGTTATTAGTCAATCACGCTTCGTTCACTCGAATCGTCAAACACATGGCAAAAAGGAGAAAGGCAGCAAAGAAGACTTCAAAAAAGCGAAAGTCTTCACGCAAGAAGCGAGCATAATCGCAACTTCAGAAAAGGCGCTCCCGCAAGAGCGTCTTTTCTTTTATCTGAAACTTCTAGAAAGGCTCAAAATGTGTTAAAATAGGCCTCTTATGGCTTTTCTTAAGGGTTTATTCGGTAATGCAGAAGGCAAACAACTCGACTCTTGGCGCACTATTGTCGAGAAAGTTAATGCGCACGAAAACGCGTATTCCTCACTTACTCCCGAGGTTCTTAGGAGTAAGACAAACGAGTTTAAAAACAGACTAAAAAATGGTGAAAGTCTGGACCAGATTCTCCCAGAAGCCTTCGCCTCTGTCAGAGAAGCATCTAAACGCACACTTGAGCAAAGACACTTCGATGTGCAGATACTTGGTGGTATAGCTCTTCATAAGGGCGGAATTTCAGAAATGCGTACTGGGGAAGGCAAGACTCTGGTAGCTACTCTTCCAGCATATCTAAACGCTTTAACAGGTGAAGGAGTGCATGTAGTAACGGTAAACGACTATCTATCCAGACGTGACGCAGTGTGGATGGGACAAATTTATTCTGCTCTTGGGCTCTCAGTAGGAGTCTTAAACCATCAAGAGTCGTTTCTTTATGACCCAAAGCATACAAATAAAGATAAAGAGCGCGATGAGACTGGATCATTCCATGTTGTTCATGAGTTTTTACGTCCGGTTAATAAGCAAGAAGCTTATAATGCCGATATAACATATGGGACGAACAATGAATTCGGCTTTGATTACCTTAGGGATAATCTAGTATACAGAAAGGACGATGTAGCACAGCGAACATTTAACTATGCCATTGTCGATGAAGTAGACTCTATCCTTATAGATGAAGCACGTACGCCACTTATCATCTCGGCAAACACCGGTGCTGCAGGGGAGATGTATGACAGATTTGCTAAGATCGCGCAGAAACTGTCCGAAGATACTCACTACACAAAGGACGAGAAACTTCGTGCTGTTACTCTTACCCAAGAAGGTATATCCGAGGCAGAGAGACAATTAGGAATTGAAAATATTTACACAGAAGGAGGAGTCAAATATGTACACCATCTCGAGACAGCAGTTAAGGCCAAGGCCTTATATATAAATGATGTGGATTACGTGATTAAAGATGGTGAAGTTGTGATCGTGGATTCTTTTACAGGTAGAATGCAACCAGGGCGTCGCTGGTCAGAAGGACTCCACCAAGCTATTGAGGCCAAGGAAGGAGTAAGGATCAAGGAAGAGTCACGCACTTTCGCCTCTATCACATACCAAAATTACTTCAGAATGTACAAAAAACTTTCTGGTATGACAGGTACCGCCGCTACGTCCAAGGAAGAATTCTATAAGGTCTATGGACTCGAAACTTATGTTATACCCACAAACAAGTCCGTGGCTCGCATTGACCACGATGATCTCATATTCCAAACAGTAAATGGTAAATATAAAGCAGTGGCTAAGAAAGTTAAGGAACTTCATAACAAGGGTCAGCCAGTGCTCATCGGCACTGTGTCGATTGAGAATAATGAGCTTCTCTCGGCCTTTCTTAAGAGTGAAAGTGTCCCGCATGAAGTCCTGAATGCTAAAAATCACGAGAGAGAAGGAGAGATCGTTGCTCAAGCTGGACGGCGCGGAGGAGTAACCATTGCTACCAACATGGCAGGTCGTGGAGTGGACATTAAACTTGGAGGAAATCCAGGAAGCGATGCAGAAAGGGAAGAAGTGAAGTCTATAGGCGGACTATTTGTACTTGGTACTGAGCGACACGATGCCAGGAGGATTGATAACCAGCTCAGAGGTCGTTCGGGTCGTCAGGGGGATCCTGGTGAGACACAATTCTTCGTCTCACTTGAAGATAACCTCATGAGAATCTTTGCCACGGATACCATAAAGAAGATGATGGGTCGCTTCAATATCCCTGAAGATGAACCAATTCAGAATAAACTGATCACTAACTCACTCGAAAAGGCCCAAGAGCGCATCGAAGGGTTCAACTTCGATGCTAGAAAGCACGTCTTGGAGTTTGACGATGTTTTAAATTATCAGCGATCAATTATATATAATCGCAGAAGAGCAATTCTTACAGACAGAGATGGAAAGGTAGAAGTCATCTTTATAGAAATGATTGCTCAATTAGACTCCGAGCTTAAAGATAAGGCATTGGAGAAACTTAAGGCTCTAGATAAGAGCGAATCTATAGAATCCTTAAGGCGCATTATGCTCCAGACTATAGATACCTTTTGGGTAGACCACCTTGAGAACATGGAGTATCTCCGTTCCAGTGTAAACTTACGTGCCTATGGCCAGAGAGATCCACTGGTGGAGTATAAAAAGGAAGGACTCATGATGTTTAGAAATCTAGAAAGATCCATTGCTACACAAATGGCAGAATTCGTAATAGCTCTTAGTCCGGGGGTGTCACTTCAAGTCGAAGCCACGGCTATAGAAAGTGATGCACGAGGAGTTGCGGAGGTAAGATCAGAAGTTAAAAGAGCTGTCACTCCAGAAGGTAAGTCTATAGGTAGAAACGATCCGTGCTGGTGCGGCTCGGGAAAGAAGTTTAAGAAGTGTCACGGAGCCAACTTATAAATGTTTGAGTTTATACAGAATCTTATTGTTCAAGCAGGTGCCATAGGGGCGTTGGGATTTTTTATAGGTGCGTTCTGTGAAGAGGTCCTAGCTCCACTTCCTCTGCCTCTTTTACTAGCAGGAGTAGCATTTTTTTATGGGAAGACTATAACTGTTGGCCTTATCGTTAAAGCACTGATAGTGGTAGTTCTGCCTATTACAGGAGGAGCGACATTGGGTTCTCTAGTTATATACTGTCTTGCATACTTCGGAGGAAAACAGGCTATTCTTAAGTGGAGTAAATGGTTCGGATTTTCTTGGGATGATGTAGAGAAGTTAAGAGAGAACTTGTCCCATAGGAAATCCGATGAAGTCATTTTATTTATCTCGCGATGTCTTCCGTTTACGCCTACCACCCTCCTCACTGTGCTTGCAGGTATCGTACGTATGAATGTTGTCACTTATACGTTACTTACATTCTCAGGCATATTTGTCCGTGTGATACTTTTATTTAGTGGAGCAATGGTTTTCGGTAATTCGATATTTAAGTAGTGTTATAATACGTACATGTCTAAAAAATCAGTAATTTCTTGGATTTTGGTGATTATTTTCGTAGGGTTGGTCACCTGGCTTGTCCTTACTCCTGGTAAGCCTGGTAAGTTAGACGCTTTCGCCACATGCCTTAAGACTCAAGGAGTCAAGTTTTATGGAGCCTTCTGGTGTCCACATTGCCAGGCCCAGAAAGCTCTATTTGGTTCCTCCGTTAAACTCCTTCCTTATATAGAGTGTTCTAACCCCGATGGCCAAAGCCAGAATGAGACCTGTAATACAGCCAAGGTAAAGAGTTATCCCACTTGGGAATTCCCTAATGGAGAAAGACTTACTGGAGAACAGACTTTAAACACCTTAGCCACTAAGAGTTCCTGCGCGCTTCCGTCTTAAATAAACATGAAAATAGTTACCCACAACGGCGACTACCACGCCGACGATGTTTTCGCAGTCGCGACGCTCCTTCTTCTTTATCCTGGTTCTCACGTAGTAAGGAGTAGGAATCCTGAAGACTTCAATGGGGCTGACTACATAGTAGACGTAGGTTTCGAATATGACCCAGTCTTGGGCCACTTCGACCATCATCAACTTGGAGGAGCAGGTGAGAGGCCGAATGGTATTCCGTACGCTTCATTCGGTTTGGTGTGGAAAGCATTTGGGGAGAAAGTGAGCGGATCAAAAGAAGTTGCAGATTTGATTGAGGATCAACTAGTAATTCCAATTGATGCCATGGATAACGGAGTGGCAGTATCTACACCGCTTTTTGAAAATGTTCATGAGTATACGATAAATGACTTCATTTGTTCTTTCAGAGATTATAGCGATTCGAGTGAAGAAGGTTTAAGAGATGTATTTTTGCAGGCGGTCAAGGTAGCCGAAGATCTCCTTGGGCGCAAGATCAAGGCGGCAGGACTGGAACTTCAGGACATGCAAGAAGTAAGAAAAATTTTTGAAGCTACAACAGACAAGAGAATCATAGTACTAGACAAGGAACGTGCATGGAAGAAAGTTCTAACTCCAATACCAGAAACCTTGTACGTGGTTTATCCTAGAAAGGACGGTAAGTGGGGAGTAAGAGCAGTAAGAAAAGCCATGACAGGATTTGAAGTGAAAAAACCACTCCCGGCATCATGGGCCGGAGAAACCGGGGACAGGCTCAAGGAAGTCACGGGAGTCAAAGATGCTTTCTTTGTGCATAGGGACTTGTTTATTGCAGTAAGTGGATCTAAAGAAGGAGCCCTAGAACTTGCTCAAAAAGCATTAAATGCATAAGGTGGAGGTATGTTTATAGACGAAGTCACACTTCATTTAAAGGCAGGGAAAGGCGGCAGCGGTGTTGTACGCTGGAGACATGAGAAGGGCAAGGAGTTTGGTGGCCCTTCAGGTGGTAACGGTGGCAAAGGTGGAGATGTCATAGCTCATGCCGTCAGAGACGTATCCATACTATCTTCCTACAAACAAGAGAAGAATTTTGAAGCTGAAAATGGAGAAGATGGTTCTAGTGATACAAAGCAGGGCAAGGAAGGAAGTTCTTTTATACTTAACCTGCCTATACACTCCCGTATTCTCAATAAGACCACCGGGCATACATTTCAACTTGAGGAAGAAGGCGAGGAGATAAAGCTCTTGAGTGGAGGCAGAGGAGGACTCGGTAACGATCATTTTAAGGCCTCTACGAACGTCCGACCCAGAGAAAGCACTCCCGGAGAAGAGGGGGAGGAAGCTGACTTCTATATTGAACTTGAGCTTGTAGTGGACTATGCACTTATCGGTTTGCCCAATGCAGGCAAGTCCTCTCTATTAAATACTCTTACTCGGGCCAAGTCTCGTGTAGGAGATTTCCCATTTACCACTCTCGAACCCCATTTGGGTGAATTATATGGGCTTATCTTGGGAGACATACCCGGACTTATAAGAGGTGCCTCAGAGGGTAAGGGTCTAGGTCACAAGTTCCTCCGTCATATAAAGCGTACTAGGGCTCTGCTTCATTGTGTTTCTAGCGAAGAGACAGATCCGTTGGAGGCCTACAAGATTGTTCGTAAGGAGCTCGACCTCTATAATAAAGACATCGTGAGTAAGCCCGAGATCATCCTTCTTACCAAGGTGGACCTTCTTACGGAGGCCGACAGACAGAAGAAAATCAGAGTCCTAGAGGGTATGGGGAGTCCGGTTTATCCAGTTTCTATATTAGATGAAGACTTAATAAAAGGTTTAAGCCGTATTCTTACCTCAAATGTCTAAATATATCTTAACCGTAGGTCTTGAGATACATGCAGAGTTAAAAACCAAGACCAAGATGTTCTGTGATTCACCGAATGACACGGAAGAAGAAACTCCCAATGTAAATATATGTCCTGTGTGCATGGGCTATCCGGGTACGCTCCCAGTGGTAAATAAAGAAGCAGTAAGGCAGGTGCTGCGCCTTGGAGTAGCAGTGGGAGGCAAGCTCGCAGATTATACGGAGTTTGATCGCAAGAATTATTTCTATCCAGATATTCCGAAGGGTTACCAGATCAGTCAGTATAAATTTCCATTGGTTTCTGGTGGAAAACTCAGAGGAGTAGATATCACCCGGGTACATCTTGAAGAAGATACTGCTAAGTCAACTCACGATATGGAAGGTGCAAGCCTCTTGGATTTTAATCGTGCTGGAGTACCACTCATGGAACTCGTTACTGAACCAGTCATACACGACACACTGACTGCGGTGACCTTCGCCAAGGAACTTCAACTTATACTTAAGTATCTTAATGCCAGCAATGCGAACATGGAGAAAGGCGAGATGAGAGTGGAAGCAAATATTTCTCTCGCAGAAAAAGGTAAGAGAGGAACAAAGGTTGAAGTAAAAAACCTAAATTCATTTAAGGCTGTAGAGAAAGCAATCGAGTATGAAATAAAAAGACAGAGTGAATTGTTAGAAAAAGGGGAAGAGATTAAACAAGAGACTCGAGGATGGGATGAAAACAGGGAAGTGACGTTCTCCCAAAGGTCTAAGGAGGAGTCCCATGACTATAGGTACTTCCCAGACCCTGATCTTCCGAAGCTTCATATATCTCAAATTTCCGAGTTTAGTATTAAGGAGCTTAAGGAAAGCCTGCCCTTACTACCAGAAGAAAAGCGCGAGTATTATAAGGACATTGGAATTAAATCAGAAGATGCGGAAGTGTATATAAGAAATCAAAAACTTGGAAAGTTTTTCGAAGAAGCTGCAAATGGAGAATCTAAAGAATTTGGTAAATTAATTTCTAATTACATTGTCTCGGATTTATTAAACTATTTAAATGAAGGTGAAAATAAAATTTCTATTTCACCGCTATCATTTAAGAATCTTTTACTTATGACCCATAAGGGAGAACTTTCATCTCGGGCTACTAAAGATATTTTGAAGACTATGATAACTGAGGGAGGTGAAGCCCGAGATATAGCAGAGAGACTTAAATTGTTCCAGACATCCGATGGAGATGCTTTGAAGTCAGTTGTTCTGAAAGTTATTTCTGAAAATGGAAAAGCAGTTAATGAATACAAATCTGGAAATATTAATTCGTTGCAATTCTTAATCGGCCAAGCTATGAAAAATTTCAGAGGTGCAAATCCTGTAGCAGTTAAGGAAATACTAAAAAAACAACTCGACAAATAGAATCTATTCCTCGTGTCTTATAAGAAGTTTCTTGATGCGTTTCTCAGCATTACTTCTGGTAGTGTTACTTTCTATGTCTTCAATAACCCTTTCGAGCTGAGATAGCCTATAGACACGATAGTTGTTCATGGGGTGTCGTTGTGCAGGAAACTTTCCGCTTTTATCCCAATTTCTAAGCGTTAATGGAGATACTCCTAAGATTTCGGATGCCTCTTTGATAGTGAAGTAGATTTCTCTAGACATGGTTTTAAGGCTGAAAGAATTATAAACCTTACTACACTATGATATAAAGTTGAGCCTTTTTATCAAGGTCTCCAGATGTTAATAACTATATCTTGGGTAGCTCATCTTTCAGCCTGTTGAAATGCCCTAAGTCCTTGTAGCCATTTTCAATAAAAATGAAATTTAAGTCAAAATATCTTTGAAAATTGATTTTTAACTATCCACATAAAATCCATATTCTTGGCTGTTTTTGATTAGTTACTACTTTTATAATTTTATGAATGAATGAAGATCTTTTCCTAGACGGAAAGCAGTACACGTCTGTTGGCCGCGCTAGTGAGAGAACTGGTTATGCTTCTGATTACTTGAGTCAATTGTGTCGAGGTAAAAAAATTCCAGCTAGAATGGTCGGAAGAACATGGTATCTAGACTTCTCGGCTCTCCGAGATCATCAGATAAATAAGGCTGGAAAAAGTAAAAAGAAAGAAGATCTTCATGAATCTAATACTTCTAATACTGTCGAAAAGTTACCAGACACTTCAGTAAATGCATATGGTAGCAATTTGAATAGCAGTGCCACATCTCTCGTTCTCGACTTGCCGAGATCACACGTTTTTGAGTCGAAATTTAAATATGAATACAAGAAACCGAACCCGGTCTCTATTTTAATGAAAAAGCATGATGCTTTTCTTGTTAATAGTAAGAAAGTAAACAATGTTCGCCATAGGGTGCTCACAAATGTAATTATGGTTCTCCTAATCCTCGGCATTGGATATTCAGTTTTACTAAACACAAAAATAATCCAAAGCCAGTCAGTAAGTGCCTCAGTAGTGGATACTGTAAAGAATGGCTGGAATAACGTGGTCCTACTTTTTAAGAAAAGTCCTGCGGTGGCTACAACCCCAGCAGTTAACTCACAGGGGATAGTTATCTTCCCAGAGTCTAGTCAGTCCGAACAATCTGTTGAAACAGTTAAGAATGCTTTTTCTGACCAGGTAAATGTGGCATTCGACGAGAGTGGAAGTTCAGGAATTGTGACTCCTATCTTCCGTCCTGGTGAAGAGACAAAGAATTATGTATTCGTAATGGTGCCGATAAGTAGTAAGCAAAAATGAGAATAAAGAATTATAAAGTATTAATCGCTCTCATGTTGAGCATGACACTTACCAACTCGGTACTAGCTCAGAGTGTTATGAACTCTGGTACATACAAAATGGAGAGCGATAGCATAAACGTTGCTGGAGTGAGATCTGCTTCTCCAACTTACAGTCTAGAAGACACAGCTGGGGAAGTAGCTACTGGAAGGTCTCACAGTACAAGCTTTAAACTCTTTGAAGCTGGATATCAAGGAATGAGACTAAATATTGGTACTACCACTCCTCCGACTCAACCTACTGGTCTAACTGCTACTGGTCAGAGTAGAGAAAGAATAGAACTTGATTGGACAGCTTCCACTGGTTCCTTAGGAGTAGCTCGATACCGCATATATAGAGATGGCACTCTAGTGGGAGATACATCTGCATTTCCTACTACTTATGTTGATTCTGGAGGTTTGACCGCAGAGACAAACTATTTATACAACGTCTCAGCCTTAGACGATGATGGCAATGAGTCTCTATGGTCGGCCACAACTACAGGTAGAACCTTAGCAGCTGGCTCAGTAACCACCTCAAGTTCTAGGAGGACTCCTCAGATAGTGAGTCTATCTGTCATCCCAGCCAATAATTCTTCTATTGTTTTATTCAGTACTTCTTTGCCGGCTAAAGCCATTCTGTCCTGGGGACTTGATAGTTCTTATCTAGATGGAAATACTGGAGAAGATTTCAATTTAACACAACACCAGTTCTTAATTACAGATCTCAAGTCTGATACCCCTTATCTCTTAAGGATCTTGGTAACAGGAGATAACGGTCAGCAGACGATCATGGAACAAATACCCTTTAGAACCATGAGTCTTCCCATAACCGTAGCACCACCGAACATCTCCAATTTTAAAGTTACCCAGAAAGAAAAGACCCTAGATCTCACATGGAAAAATCCAATTGATGCAATAGGAGTGAGAATCGTCCGCTCGACAAGCTTTTATGGATCTTCACCAGATGAAGGAGAAATTGTCTTCGAAGGTAATGCCCAAGAATTTGTAGATAGGGAAGTGGAAGAAGGTGTGACTTACTACTATACAATCTTCGCTAAAGATCAGTCTGGTAATTTCTCTTCAGGAGTAGTAGGGGCGGGGAAGATTGTTCCAGCCACCCAAGTTCCTACTGAGATACCTCCAATTGAAAATGTCCCCCTAGCCACAAATGTTGACCCAGCTATAGCTGCTCTTCAACTTAAAGACTTTCTTTTTATCCAACACGGAGATAGTCTACCTGTTATCGATGACACTATTCATCTGAATGCCAGTGAAGACATAACTGTAGCTCTCAAATATTACAAAGTACCACCAGTACTGAAAACCATTGCTGTAACCCTGACTACCTTAGGTAATAATCCAGAAACTTTCAGCTTCATATTAAGAGTTAATAGAGACAAGACTAGATATGAAGCAACTATCTCGCCTCTCGTAACTCAGAACTATAAGGTAAGTATCACTGTACTTGATTATAAAAATCAAGGAATGAAGAAAATAAATGGAGCTCTAAAGGTTGGTCAAAGTTTCTTCGGTGTCTCAACGACAACTGCTAGGAATGTGGGGTTCCCAATCGTAGGTATCTTAATAATCATTCTCGTCATACGGAGATCTAAGAGAAGAAAGGTTCAAGAGATTCAGCCCGTTCCAGTAACAACATGAAAAAGTTATTCGCCAAATTCACAGTAATCCTTATTCTCACCACCTTAGTAGTTGGCGGATTGCCTATTTCTACACAGGCCGCATTCAATGCATCATTTAACCCAGAAATAAATTACCAAGGACGTCTTGTAGATAACTCGAACGTAGCTGTAGCTGATGGTACTTATAATATGAGATTTAATCTCTACACAACTTCGAGTGGAGGATCAAGTCTGTGGACTGAGACGCTTACAGGATCAAATAGAGTACCAGTAGCAAGCGGTCTCTTCTCTGTGATGCTCGGTTCCACTACACCTCTCACAAGCCTAGACTTCAACCAAACACTTTATCTTGGAGTTGAGATAGGAGGTACTGCTGGAGTACCTACATGGGATGGAGAGATGACTCCAAGGAAAATAATAGGTGCAGTGCCGGCAGCCATAGTGTCTGACACCTTAGACGGGCTTGATTCAAGGCAGTTCGCTAGAACGGATGCTACTTCTACTATTAGTACTAACAGTGCTGAGACAATACTTACTATTAATCAGACGGGTGCGGGGAACGTCCTCGATGTTCAAAGGAACGGTTCCTCGGCTCTATTAGTAGATAGCTCTGGTAATGTAACTTTAAGTGGAACCCTTACCAGTGGCACAGTAAATGGCCAGACAATATCTGCTGCAGCTAACTTCACAGGAACTCTTACAGCAACTGGTGGTCTTACCTCACTCTCTAATCTATTACTTTCTGGTTCATCTACACTTCAGAACTTCACCTCTATAAATTCCACTTCGTCTCAGGCCACCTCGACCAAGCTCTTCTCGACCTCGGGCACATTTACTACATTGTGTCTCACTGGCGATGTCTGTAGAACTACTTGGCCCACTGGTGGTTCAGGAAGTGGAGGTAACTCTAAATGGGCCACATCTACTAACTCAGATATAACACCTAATGGTGGAGGAGGAATAATGGTTTTCTCTTCGTCTACTATTACTGCATTAAATATAGGCACTTCTACCACTACTTCAGCTACTAGTACAAATATATTCTCAACAACTGCTTCTTCCACCAACGTATTCTTCACAGCCGCAAGTGGAGGCTCTCTAACTTCTACTGGCCTTGGCACTTTCTCAAACATATTAAGTCTTAGTTCCACCACGCTCCAAAATTTCACGTTTATAAATGCTACAGGAAGTGCTGCAACAACGACAAATTTCTTCAGCACTACCTCCTCGAGTACAAACCTATTCTCAACCTTACTTACAACTGGTGCTGTCGCGTCTGGGCTTGTAAATGGTCAAAATATCTCCTCAGTAGCTAACTTTACAGGCACTCTCACGGTGACTAGTGGACTTACATCTTTGTCGAACTTACTCCTCTCAGGATCTTCTACTCTTCAGAACTTCACATTCGTGAATGCTACTGGTACTAGTGCTACAACTACGAATTTGTTTGCTACTACTGCATCTTCTACAAGTTTATTTACTACTACTTTATATGGAGGTACTGTAAACGGCTTCGGTCTAAGTATGTGTAATGGTGCGAGTGAGTCCCTTATATGGAGTGGGGGTGTCTTTGGCTGTCATACTGTGGCTGGAGGAGGGGGAGGAGGAAGTGCTGCTGGGACATGGTCCACCACAACATCCCAAGTTGTGGGAGAGTTTATAAATTATCCAAATAACAGCTCGGATGTCGTTGTAATTGGATCTTCAGCCACCACATCTGCTAAGTTCTACTTTGACCCTAATACTAGTTTCGGAAAGATAGCTGGAGATCTATTGGTTACTGGCTCCAGCACTCTCCAAAACTTCACCGGTCTTAACAACACCACTACTAACGCTACCTCTACTACCCACTTCTCAACCATCTCAAGCTCTACCAATCTCTTCTCAACAGCACTTACTACTGGGTTAATCACCTCAGGTCTTATAAACAGCCAAACTATTTCATCTGCTGCTAACTTCACTGGTACATTAACTGTAACTAGTGGGCTCACTTCTCTCTCTAATCTTCTCCTAAGTGGTTCATCTACACTTCTAAGCTTTACAGGACAGAATAACACAACTACGAACGCAACTACGACAACAATATTCTCAACAACTTCATCAAGTACCAATCTTTTCTCCACAATACTCACTACTGGTCTCATAAACGGCCAGACAATATCTGCAGCAGCTAACTTCACTGGAACTCTTACAGCTACTGGTGGATTGACCTCATTATCAAACTTACTCCTCTCAGGTTCATCAACACTCCAGAACTTCACTGCTCTACAATCAACTTCAACTAACGCTACTACAACTAATTTCTTTGCTACTACTGCTTCGTCAACAAACCTCTTCTCCTCATTATTGACTGTGGGTAATAACGCCTTAGTAGTGAACTCTTCTGGCAATGTAGGAGTGGGTGGTTCTCCTTCTTCTCAGAAACTAACTGTGGGAGGCAGTATCCAGCTAAGCGGAACGGATCTCATTACGACTGGAAACCAGTTAAGACTTCTAGATAGTACTTCAAATGTCGTATTTCGTGGCATTCGTTCAAGTGCCTGGGTAGATAGTGTGGACTCGAGATTCTTCCAGGTTGGAGATACAAACGACAATGTGATATTTAGCGCGGCGAACGCCACCAGTATCAGTCGATTGCTCTTCCTGGCTGATAAAGTTCAGATTTCAGCAAGTGGGCAACTTGGGTATTCTAATCTTGCAGCTCCAACAAACCTTTTCGAACTGTATGATTCGAGCAACGTCTCCAAATTTGCTGTGTCGACCGGTGGAAACGTGGGCATAGGTACTTCCACATCCCAATGGGCTCTACAAGTTGCATCATCCACCAAAGCACAGCTGACACTTTCTGACGGCTCTCTCACTTCGAACCACTGGTCCTTTAGAAATGCTGGAGGTAACTTCTACTTGGCAACCTCATCACCTTCAACATTTGCAACTTCGACCGTGGCGGCACTGACCATAAACTCTACAGGGGTAGTTACTCTAGGGAATGACCTCATCGTTACTGGTAACTCCACCACTACCAATGCCACTACCACTAACCTCTTCTCTACTACAGCTTCAACTTCAAACCTATATATAGCAGTAGGACCATGCAGTGGAACTAATGCTCTAAATATCTCAGGGGGAAAGGTGACATGTGGAGTGGTAAGTGGTAGTGGATCAGCTTCCTCCACACTTCTAGGAGATAATAACCATTTCACAGGAGAGAATACAATTGATAACCTGAATTCTATCCGTTCAACTACTACCAATGCTACAACCACAAATATATTCTCAACTACTGCATCTTCTACGAATCTCTTCGGTTCTACAATGAAGATTGGATTCAATGCTCTAACAGTAAACTCGAGTGGTAATGTCGGTATTGGTTTGGCCTCGGCCACATTTAAACTTGATGTAAGTGGTAATGTAAACTTCGCATCTGATAAGTCGCTTTATCAAGGTGGGCTAAGGATTCTCGATGCATCATCCACCAACTCTACAACTATCCTAGGTCTTTTAGCAGGGAATGTTAATGCATTCGATGGATCATTTAATACCTTCTTAGGTTATCAGGCTGGTACGCTTGTTACGACATCAGACAATAATACATTTGTGGGCTATGCATCAGGACAAGCCAATGGTTCTGCGGCCAATAATACTGGAGTTGGATCTCAGTCCATGTACAACACCACTACAGGTGGTAATAATACCTCCCTCGGTTACAACTCAATGTTTGCCAACACTACAGGCACGAGTAACGTTTCTGTGGGCTATCAAGCAAACTTTAATAACGGCTCAGCAACTTCTACTACGGCCATAGGTTTCAGTGCGGCTTCTGGAGGAGCGTCATACAGTGCTCAACAACTTACCGCTGTCGGCACAGAATCACTTGCTAGCATCATCACTGGTGCAAGTGGTAACACTGCTCTTGGATATAGATCAGGGTTCGGACTTACTTCTGGAGCTAATAACATTCTCCTGGGTCTTCAGGCGGGGGATAATCTAACAACCGGTTCAAATAACATTGTCTTAGGTTATGACATAGATGCACCTACTTCTACCGCGTCCAATACCTTAAACATAGGCAATATCATTTTCGGTAGCGGTATATCGGGCTCGGGAACTACTACTTCTCCCGGAAAGATTGGTATTGGCACATCTACTCCTCAATGGACTCTTCAGGTAGCCTCATCTACCAAGGCCCAGCTCACTCTCTCGGATAATTCTCTTACCTCGAACCACTGGTCCTTTAGAAATGCTGGAGGTAATTTATATATTGCTACTTCATCTCCATCTACATTTGCTACATCGACATATACATCATTAACAGTAGACGGATCTTCTGGGAACATAGGCATTGGTACTTCTACTCCTAAATCTCGTCTTTCAATCGCAACCAGTACTGGTTTCTCAACTGCGAACCCCATACTATCTCTTGGTCCTAACCCTCTTACTAGCGGTAACAGCGCGGGCACCTTGATTGGTTCGAATCTCTCGGATAACGGATTCTCAGGGGACTTATTTAACTTCCAAACTCAAGGAGTTAATAGATTTACTGTAACTGCTGGCAGTAGTGGTGCCGCTACTCATCTTATCCTCACCGATAGAAATAATGATAAGGGATTTGTAATTCAAAATAATGGTACATTTACATATGATCGTAGCGTCGACTTAGGTTCAGATAACAACAACTTTAATTTCACTGATGTAAATGGTAACTGGTTTACGTCAGGAGACTACACTAATAACTACTTGAGTATAGCTCCAGCTTATGCTCCTACCGCAACTGCCATTAACACTCGGGCCGCTGTCTTAAGAGTGGAAGGATCGATGTCTACCGGAGCTGGTGCCTTAACTACATGGTCTTCTCTCTCTAGACTTACAGCATTAGGTATCAGTACCACTATTGGTTCAGGTTCTAACGATCTTTATACAAACTCTTTATATCCAATTACTGGTCTAGACGTTAACCCTACCATTAATGTCAATACCTTCTCTAGAGGCTACACTGCCTTAAGAGTGAACCCAGTCCAGACCTCCGTATCTGCCACAAGTACGAACTACATTGCAGACTTCCAGATCAGTAGCTCTTCCAAGATGGTTATTACATCTGGTGGACAAGTGGGTATAGGCACTACCACACCCAAGTGGTCTCTTCAGGTGGCTTCATCGACTAGAGCTCAACTTACTCTCTCTGATGGTATTGCTGCAGATACTCATTGGTCATTTAGGAATGCAGGAGGCAATCTATACATAGCTACTTCATCAGCCTCAACTTACGCCACTTCCTCGGCCTCAGCGCTTACTGTGGACACGAATGGTTCTCTAGGAGTGGGGACGACATCACCTTGGAAGACTTTCTCAGTATCTGGTACAGCATCACTTAAGGGCCTTACTGCCACAGGAGCCAGTGATGTTCAACTCTGTCTCTCTACTAATAATGAAGTAACTACGGGTGCTACTTGCGGTACATCCTCACTGCGTTTCAAGCATGATATAAATACACTCACCGCTAACTTGGATGAGGTTATGAAGTTCCGTCCAGTCTCATTCGTATACAATGGTTATACTGACGAAAAGACTGGTTTTATCGCAGAAGAAATAAATCAGATAGATCCTAGACTGGTCTTCTATGATGAAGATGGAGTTACTCCGAGAGGAGTTCTTTATGACAACTTCGCTCCAATTCTAGCCGGCGCAATACAAGAGCTAAATAATAAAATCGATACTCTAACTGCTTCTACCACAGAAGCGTTGGCAAACTTCAGTCTAGTACAAGGTGGATTGAAGATCGACAGTCTCAGTTCTCCAACAGATCTCTTACTCCTTGAATCAGATGCAGAATTCGTCGGTCGTCCTTACTTCAACTCTGATACAGGAGGTCTTGCAGTTATAGAAACTGGATCAAGGAAGGTTGATGTTACCTTCGACAAGCCATACGTCAATGCACCAGTAATATCTGCAACCATCACACTCGATGCAAGTACTACTGATACGGATAGAGACGCAATTATTACAGAAGCTAATACCTATGCGGTAACTAATAGGAATACAAATGGCTTCTCGATAATATTAAACAAGCCTGCCGAGAAGCAAGTAACGTTCTCCTGGATTGCTCTAGCTATTAAGAATATGAAGACGGCAACTTCAGCAAGTACCACTCAGCCCATATTAAGTACAGTTACAGATCTAACAAGTGGGGGACAAGTAACTATTACTCCACCAGTAGATAATTCTTCCACTACTCCAATATTAGATAATTCTTCTCAACAGATTACTGAAGAAGGATCCTCAACTCCAATAATAGACGCGACCGCAAGCACTACCTCTACTTCAACTCCTCTAAACTGATATGAATTACTCCTTGATGAAAAAATCTGCTCTCATACTACTCGTTGTTGTTTTTTTCGGGTGGGGGCTTTCTATTATCGGGGGAAGGTTTTTCTTTAAATCTTCTCCTGACACAGACGTCTCAGGGATCTTGAGTGAGGTAGGGAAGACTATTTTGTTACCTGAAGACGAAAGTCCCACAATAGCAACCGTGGTAGATCCTAGAGAGCTTAGGGGTTCATTGTTTAGTGACTCAAGAGTTGGGGATAAACTCATATTCTACTCTGGTACTGCTCAGGCTATACTATATAGGCCAAGTGAAAAGAGGATCATTGCGGTTGGAACTCTATCTATAAATGATGTAAATAATTAGGTTTCCACATTTCTCCATCAAACACTAATCAATCCGCAGCTCTCTCAGAAGCAGATAAGCAAGTTCTAGTCCAACAGTTAACCAACCAGATCATTGTTATCCTGAAGGCTCTCATAGCTGAGCTTCAAAGACAGATCATTGCCATCCTTCAAGGTCGTGGAGTCTCTATTACTCCTCCAGGTAACTCTGGTGGAGGAGGTGGTGGCGGAGGCGGAGGTGGAGGGGGTGGAAGTACACCACCTGTAACAGATACCACTCTTCCCACAGTCTCTTTCCTTTCACCTACAGGAGGAACAATAAGTGGAATAATCAATATTACAGCTTCAGCCTCGGATAATGTCTCTGTAGCCGGAGTAACCTTTAAATTAGACAGTGCCACTATAGATTCAGAAGATACTGTTCCTACTTACGGAGTAAGTCTAGATACCACAGGCTACTCTAACGGTACTCACACTCTCTCAGCTACAGCTAGAGACTCTTCTAATAATGTAAATACTTCATCAATAACTGTAACTATCTCTAATGTAGTAACAGACACTACACCTCCAACGGTCTCTATCACTTCCCCTACAGGTGGTACTGTCTCTGGCACTATTAACTTCACCGCTTCAGCCTCGGATAACGCAGGTATCGCAGGAGTAACCTTTAAAGTAGATAACATTACTCAAGGAGTGGAAGACACTACAGCAGCATACGGTATCTCTCTTATCACTAACTCTCTTACTAACGGTACTCACACTTTAACTGCTACAGCTAGAGATACCTCAGGCAACACCACCACTTCAACATCGGTCACAGTTACAGTCTCTAACTCCACTCCAGACACTACTTCACCCACAGTCTCTATCACTTCTCCTACCAACCTCTCCACAGTTAGTGGTTCAATTAACATCACAGCTAATGCCTCGGATAACGTAGGAGTAGCGGGAGTGCAGTTTAGACTAGACGGTGTTAACTTCGGTTCCGAAGATCAAACTGCAGCTTACGGTATTAACTGGGACACAACGACCGCCACTAACGGTTCTCACGTCATCACTGCTATAGCTCGTGATGCTGCAGGAAATACCACCACTGCAACCAATGTGACGGTGACGGTATCGAATAC
>JAIFWJ010000008.1 GCA_019661865.1 Candidatus Parcubacteria bacterium | reverse complement strand
AAGATCAAACTGCAGCTTACGGTATTAACTGGGACACAACGACCGCCACTAACGGTTCTCACGTCATCACTGCTATAGCTCGTGATGCTGCAGGAAATACCACCACTGCAACCAATGTGACGGTGACGGTATCGAATACGAGTCCACCGCCACCACCTACTCCCACTTATACATATACAGTTCAGGGAGCGAATATTACAGTAGATGGAAATCTCTCTGACTGGTCTCTGGTCAGCCCGTCCATAACTTTTCCAGTAGGCAATAATACCCAACAAACAAAAATTGCTTGGAACAGTACTTACTTATTCATTTCTCACAATGTAACAGATAGTGATTTAAGAGCCACGGCTACTATAGAAGATAATGTCTATCTCGATGATGAACTGGAAGTCTTTATAGACACCTTACACAACCAAGGTAGTCTTATGCAGACTGATGATTATCAATTTTTAGTGAATGCCAATAATCTCTTGGCAGATCTCAAGGGTACTGGAGCTGGTAAAGATATAACTTGGAACAGTAGTGGGGTTCTACATTCTGTCCAAAGGCAGGGAACTTTAAATGATTCGACAACTGATACTGGCTATACTGTTGAAGTAGCCATACCCTGGAGTGTCTTAGGGGTTACTCCCTCGCAAGGAATGATCATGGGACTTAATATTGGCACCACAGATCGTGATACCAGTGGGAGCTCTATAGCTAACTGGTCCGGGGCAAGTAACTGGAACACCCCTAACCTCTGGGGACAGGTTACCTTGGGCACTCCCGCATCTCCTTCCTCAGACACCACCCCACCTACAGTCTCTCTCACTTCTCCCACAAATGGCTCCACTGTTTCTACCACTGTAACAGTTAGTGCTACAGCTTCAGACAACGTAGGAGTCTCAGGAGTAACCTTCCTTCTAGATGGTAATACCTTAGGTGCAGAAGATACATCTAGTCCGTACTCAGTCTCTTGGAATACAGCTGGTACATCTAATGGAACACACACTCTTTCTGCTCGTGCAAGGGACGCCGCAGGAAATACTGCTACATCAGCGGGAGTGAGTTTGACAGTGAGTAATTCAGTAGCAGATACCCAAGCTCCTACTGTTCCAACTAATCTCCAAACCACGGTCGTATCAAGTTCACAAATAAACCTCACATGGACAGCTTCCACAGACAACGTAGGTGTCACAGGATATCGTATATATAAAAGAGGTACACAGATCGCTACCCCTTCTACTAATTCCTACTCAGATACAGGGCTTACTGCTTCAACTCAATATACATACACTGTAGCTGCAGTAGATGCTGTACCCAATGTCTCAGCGCAATCTAGTAGTGCAAGTGCCACAACTCAGGCAGCTTCAGGTGGTGGAGGAACTAGCGGAAGTACCAATCCACTTCTCTTGCCGGTTGCTCAGATAAATCAGCCTCTACTTACCTCCGCTTATAATGCCTTAAATGTTTCGGCCATTGCGGCTGGTGGATCTTATCGTGACCCAACAACAAATGTAAAGATTTACAAATTGACATCCTCCTCCTTCCCGACAACCGGAACCAGCTTTGGCCATGACTACTTCGAGGGCGGCTACGAGACTTCATTGCCATACACTGCTGATGGAGTTACTCGGGCAGTCCACACCATCACTTCGGGCGCAGCCCAATACATATTTGACTTTAACCCTACCACCGGGGCGGTGAGCAATGTGCACTCGCTCAATGGTAACTTCCGACCCAATGCCGATATCTGCTTCACCTTCTCTAACAATCCAGCCACACCTTACTATGCTTATGTTTTAAACGGCAGTACTCTACGAAAGATTGATATAAGGACCATGACTGAGGTCACTGGCAACGGTTTCCCGGTAACAGGAGCGGGAACTACTCCCTTGTGGCTGCAACAAAGTGGAAACGATGGAGAGTTTGTCTGGATGGGGAGTGGGGGAGACATGCATCACTTCGATACCAGCACTCAAACCCATATCCAACTTATCAATGGTGCCGCCAATGAACCTCGTATAGACAGAGGCGGACGGTATGTAATGTTTAGTATGAATTCTCCGCAGAATGCTCTCGCAATGTGGGACACACAAACGAACACTATTACCTGGACGTCGAACGGCACCATCCCCTTTGCACACCAAGCAGATCTTCAACACTTGTGGATCGGCAATAATTGGAATGTTAGTTACCCATTCCCATTTGTTACTGCCACTCCTGATCCCAACTCCATCCAAACCATGTGGGGGCCATCGGTCGGCACCCTTCCTATCGGGAATGGTATGTGGATGCAGTCGGGAGACCAAAGAAATGCTTGGACGGTCTGGAACTCTTACGGAAGTATCAATGGTTGTAGTCAGTACTGTAATTTAAACTGGCTAGCTCCGGGAGGAATGGTACTTGTGACGGCTAATGGTGGTTCAGCTGGTGCTAGACTTCTTGGACATCCATATAGTACTCAGCCCTCTTATGCTGCATTTGCCTGGCCAAAGTTTACTGAAGATGGAAAGTATGTGCTCTTCACTTCTGATATGAACGGGTCTGGAAGATATGATTTGTTCTTGGCAGAGATGCCCACTTCTTAAAACTCTTAAAAGCAGAGCCCCGCTTGCGCGGGGCTCTGGGTGTCTATAAGCCGAATTCTGTATCACGCCATAGGCGGACGATAGTCATTTATCTGGTCCCTCGATTACTCGCGGGATCTAGCGGCACTTCCTACTCTGCATAAAGCTTCGCAGGACACGGCCTTGCATTCGGATAAAGATTTTGCCGTTTCAGCCGGACTTAACCGGATCGTTTCTGTTCGCACTTCTAAGATCACTCTCGATGGGCGTTACCCACTACCTGTCCTCTCATGCGCATGCGCGGTACGAGAGGAAGAATGTTCGGACTTTCCTCCCTATGAAGCCGAAGCCCCACAGAGCGACTATCTGACACCAAGAACATTATACCAGATTTTAGACCTAATTTCAACTAGGTTTCAAAAGCTCGAAATTCGGCTATACTGGTATTTGTACTTAAATATGCAAGACAATTTTAAATCTTCGCGTCCACAAAACATTACTTTTTTGTCCTTGCTCCTCTTAGTTTTCCTTCTGCCGATCTTCTTTTTACCTTCTGGTAATATATCTCTCTCTATTGCAAAGTCCGGTCTTATGATAGTCCTGTCTTCTGTAGCTCTCATAGGCATGCTTATTTCTTTGATAAAGAGAGATGGTCTCTTTATCCCTAAGGATAAAGTCATGTTGGGTGCTGGACTTCTTCCTGTCATATACCTAATCTCGAGCCTAGCAGCAGGGAATAGTCTTAATTCACTCTTCGGTTATACCTTCGAGGTTGGGACATTTGTCTCTATATTCCTGGGAGTTTTCTTAATGTGTTTGATTGTCTTTTTCGCTATATCTCCTGGAAGGATAATAAGACTCATAGAGAGTTTTTTCATTTCGGGATCAATTCTTATAATATTCGCACTGATTAAAATCTTCTCCGGGGGAAATTGGCTTACTCTTAAAGTCTTATCAGGAAATATGGCTAACCCAGTAGGTTCCTGGACAGATTATGCGGTATTCTTCGCAATTCTTTTATTATTTTCTGCTATCACTCTGCAAGTTTTTAAAATAAAAGGATTTTTGAACTGGTTTCTATATGCAGTTTCAGGATTGTCAATCTTTTTACTCATAGTAATTAATTTTTCAATAGTTTGGTGGTTAATAGCAGCTCTAGCTCTGGGACTATTGGTTTATTTCAAGAGACATGATGGGGAGATTTCTAAAAAATTTCTGGTTCTGTTTGTGATCGCACTTATATTTGCTCTTAATCCTACTATTCCAACTCAAGGTATAAAGATAGGTGAGTATATTTCCACTAAGTTTAATGTTCAGAACATTAATGTCCGTCCAGGATTTCAGGCTACACTTGATGTTGATAAATCTACCCTGCATGAATCTCCCATACTTGGCTCTGGACCTAATACCTTCACTGAGAATTGGTTTCTTTATAAACAAAAAGATCTTAATGCTACCTCGTTCTGGAATACGCCGTTTTCGGGTGGGATAGGATTCTTGCCTACCCAGATAGCATCGATTGGTATTGTGGGAAGTCTAATCTGGATTGTATTTTTATTATTTCTTTTAAGTCTAGGATTTAAATCTCTAAAGAATACAGAGGAGCCTGAGAATCATTACTTATTACTGTCGACATTCTCGGTTACGATCTTCCTCTGGGCTATATTCTTTCTATACATTCCGAGTAGTACCATGCTTTTCCTCGCCTTCTTATTCTCGGGACTACTGGTATCGTCCTGTGTAGTTTCTGGAAGCGTTAACATGCAGACTCCAAATTTGACACAGCCTAAGATTTATATTTTCTCCATTGTCTCGGTGTCGGCCTTAGTTGTTGTGGTGGGAGTTCTTAATTTTTATTCTGCTCGTACGGCTTTAGCATTTGTAAATTTCAGGCAGGCTATAACTCTATCTACCACAGCAGGTATACCAGTTGATACTCTAGAAACTAAGCTCACGCAGGCCATAAACTATGCCCCCACAGATACCTATTACAGATCACTTTCCGACTTATATATATCCAAAGCTCGTGCAGCACTTACTATTGATACAGGAGATGTGAAGCAAAATACCCAAATATTCCAAGATTCTCTCGTGTCAGGTATAAGTGCCGCCCAGAAAGCTGTGTCAACTTATCCTGCTGGGTATTCCAACTGGATATCCTTGGGGGCTATATATGAAGCCTTAGTACCAGACCCATTTAAGGTTAAGGGTGCCTACGAGAGTGCCAACGCAGCCTTTTCAGAAGCGGGAAAGAGAAATCCTCTAAGCCCTGAAGTACCATACCTACTCGGTAGGCTCGAATATGAAAATGGTAACTTAGATAAAGCACGTCAATATGTTAATCAGTCCATAGCCCTGAAGCAGGACTTCGCTGATGCGTATTTTCTTCTTACCCAAATAGAACTTTCACAAAATAATGTTAAAGAAGCTATTAAGTCGGCAGAAGCCGGGGTCTCTCTTACTCCAGGAAATGCTGGCGTGTTCTTCGAGCTCGGCTTACTGAAGTACTCCCAGGGGGACTTTAGGGGTGCTGGACAGGCTTTCTTCGAGGCCCTTAAGGTTATACCAGATTATGCCAATGCGAAGTACTTCTTAGGCCTATCTCTGTCTAAGCTAGGTGATAATCAAAATGCTCTGCTTCTGTTTAGAGATCTTCTTATTTCTAATCCTGATAATAAAGAATTACCTCTCATCATTTCCAACATAGCAGCAGGTCACGACCCACTTTATAAAAGCCCTTCTCCTAAACCAGAAAAGAGAAACTCAGCTCCCATACCTACCAAATCAACATAATATATGGTCCGCTCGGTAATAAGGTTCCTATATAAGGAGGCAAGCGGACTTCACGAGGCCGCGTATCTCTTGGCTGTCTTCGCCATATTGTCTCAGATACTGGCATTTCTGCGTGACAGACTCTTGGCTCACACCTTCGGTGCTGGAGCACTACTCGACACTTATTATGCAGCATTTAGAATTCCAGATTTCCTCTTTGTGACTGTGGCTTCAGTGGTATCTCTTTCCGTCATAGTACCGTTTATTGTGGAGAGGGAGAGACAGGGGAAGGCAGAAGTCAAGAAATTTATTGATAACATATTTTCCTTCTTCTCCATCCTCATAATTATCGTCTGTGCTCTGACATTCTTTCTTATTCCAGCCTTATCTTCCCACTTATTTAAAGGATTCTCAGAAGAAAACTTGCACAGAGCTATTACACTTTCAAGGCTTCTCTTGCTCTCGCCCATCTTTCTCGGTTTCTCTAATCTCTTCGGCTCTCTCACTCAAGCCTATAATCGTTTCTTCGTATACGCTTTCGCACCGCTTTTATATAACCTAGGGATAATCCTTGGAATACTTGTACTGGGTGAACGCTTGAATGTTTACGGAGTGGCAATCGGAGTAGTGGTAGGAGCGTTCTTACACATGGCCGTGCAAGTGCCATTCGTGGCGTGGATGAAGTTATTTCCTAAGTTTAAACTTAATTTTGATTTTTCATCTATAAGAAAAGTTGTGACATTGTCATTTCCAAGAACTCTTACCCTGTCGACTAACCACATTGCCACCATATTTCTAATCTCCATGGCGTCTCTTATGACTGCTGGCTCCATATCAATTCTTTCTCTTTCTCTAAACCTTCAGTCTGTGCCACTTTCTATAATTGGAGTAAGTTATTCTCTGGCTGCCTTTCCAACTCTGACCCGCCACTTTTCAGAAAGAAATATTAAAGCTTTTGTCAGTCAGATGTCTGCTACGGCTAAACATATTATTTTCTGGTCATTGCCTATAACGGCGATCTTCATAGTGCTTCGTGCTCAGATAGTAAGAGTACTTTTGGGTAGTGGACATTTTAACTGGGAAGATACCAGACTGACTGCAGCAGCCTTCGCTCTCTTCTCCATCTCCTCAGTTTTCCAGAGTCTGATGCTTCTTTTCGTCAGAGCTTTCTATTCGGCAGGACACACCAAGAAGCCATTTCTCATCAATCTATTGTGTACAGTTATTTTAATGCTTTGTGCATACGGATTTGTAAAAATCTTTTACTCTTTTGAAGCTTTTAGACATTTCTTGGAAGCTCTATTCAAAGTTGAAGATGTGCCTGGTACCGTAGTTTTGATGCTTCCATTAGGATATACAATAGGCACCATACTTAATGGCATTATTCACTGGATCGGGTTCGAAAAGGATTTCGGTGGGTTCTCTAAAGAAGTGAAGCGTACTCTCTTCGAGTCCTTGGCAGCCTCAGTCTTAGTTGGCACTGGAGCATATGCAGGATTAAACGTTGCTGCAGCATTTTTTAAAACAGATACATTATTTAGTGTCCTTACTCAGGGTTTATTTGGCGCCCTGGTAGGAGTGGTTGCCGGGTCATCCATACTCTATCTCTTGAAGAGCAAGGAACAAAAAGAGGTTTGGAGAGCTATACATAAGAGATTCTGGAAGAGTAAGGTTATTGCGACAGATCCCGAAATCGTGTAGTTTGAAGTCTCATGGATAAAATAAGAAATTTTTCTATTATTGCGCATATTGACCATGGTAAGTCGACCTTAGCCGACAGGATGCTGGAGGTAACTGGTACCATTGAAAAGCGCAAAATGCGCGAACAAGTACTCGATTCAATGGAGTTAGAGCGGGAGCGCGGCATCACCATTAAGATGCAACCTGTCAGAATGAAGTTTAAATGGCAAGGAGAGGAATATATTTTGAATCTTATAGATACTCCCGGCCATATAGATTTCTCCTACGAGGTCTCAAGAGCTCTCAAGGCAGTTGAGGGTTCTATACTTCTCGTCGATGCTACTCAAGGTGTTCAAGCTCAGACTCTTACAACCTTGGGTATGGCTAGGGACGCCGGGCTTACCATAATCCCAGTAATATCTAAGATAGACTCAGCTCTTGCCAGAGTGGAGGAGGTAAAAAGCGAAATAGTCACTCTTCTGGGAGTTGACCCTGGTTCTATTCTTCTAGTTTCAGGAAAAACTGGTGAGGGTGTAGAAGATCTACTCAAAGAAGTTGTAACTCGTATTCCGTCCCCAGTATCAGAGAGTAATGATCATTTCAGATCTTTGGTGTTCGATTTTAAGTATTCGAACCACAGGGGAGTAATAGTTTTTATTAGAGCTGTCTCGGGAGAGGTTAAGAAGGGAGATAAACTGAAGTTTAAAATTGCTGGCAAGAGTTTTCAAGCTCTTGAAGTGGGAATATTTGCTCCAGAAGAAACTGCTGCAGAAAGAATACAAACTGGTGAGATAGGATACATCGTTACTGGTATTAAGGAGCCGGGTGTAGTCTCCGTGGGAGACACTGTGGCAAATGAAGCTGATACATTGTCGCCTCTTTCTGGATACAGAGAAGTAAGGCCAGTAGTGTGGGCTTCTATTTATCCAGAGAGTCAGGATGACTTCACTTTACTTAGGCAGGCTCTCTTAAGATTAAAACTTTCCGACTCGGCATTTACTTTCGAAGAGGAGTCGTCCTCTGTCTTGGGAAGAGGATTTAGATGTGGATTCTTAGGTATGCTTCACTTGGAAATTATAAGCGAGAGGCTTAGGCGCGAATTCGATCTCCCGCTTATCATCACCTTGCCGAGTATTACTTATGAAGTAACTTATAGAAATAAAAAGTTAGAAACTATATATACTCCATCATTTTTTCCGGAGGATCATTTGGTTGAGTCTGTTAGAGAGCCATGGATAAAAGCTTCAATCATTACTCCTCCAGAGTATTTGGGCGAGATTTTAAAGCTTCTATACGAACATGAATCAGAGGTGGGTGAGACCCAGAGTTTCGGCGATAGAACTTCTTTAACCCTTCTTATGCCGCTTCGAGAGTTAATGCGTGGATTTTTCGATAAACTTAAGAGCACTACTTCTGGATATGCCTCTATCTCTTACGACATTGCAGGATTTCGTGATGCTGATGTGACCAGGATGGATATAATTGTGGCAGACGAAGTGATACCGGCATTCGCAAGAGTGCTCTCACGAAGGCAAGTTGAGGATGAGGCAGAAAGTTCTGTAGAACGTCTGGCCAAGCTTCTTCCGAGACAGATGTTTACACTGAAGATCCAAGCTAGAGCCTTAGGAAGGATTATATCTTCTAAGACACTTTCAGGTATAAAGAAGGATGTCACTCAGCATATGTATGGAGGAGACATTACTCGCAAGATGAAATTGAGAGAGAAGCAGAAGAAAGGCAAGAAGAAGATGGCTCTGAGAGGTAAGGGAACAGTCAATATTCCCCAAGAAGTGTTCCTCAAAATGATGCGGAACGACTAGTTATCTAAAGGCAGGGAAGTACAATAAGACCATACTTATAATCATAAGTATAGAGAGAACCACCATTACCCCTTGGAGTTTCTTCTTGTGCTTCTTATCGAATAACATGTTGGGCCTATGATAACATAGAGGAAAACCCATTTCTACCTGAACTTATGAGAGAACTTCAACAGAAGCAAAAGTTTAAAAGAAGACTGTATTCATATCCATCTCTAGTCTTGGCTATAACATTTGGTTTTTTTATCATGCATGGAACACTTGGAGTGGTGAAGAAAGATAAGGAAAGTGCTGCCGCACTCATTACTCTACAAGAGAAAATGACTAACCTTTCTGATCGGGAAATGGAGTTGAAAAATAGCATTACCAAGCTCTCTACTGATGAAGGTATAGATGAAGAAATTAAAGAGAAATTCAATGTCTCTCAAGAAGGAGAACGTGTGGCTGTTATCGTAGATCAGAATAATCACTCTGGAACATCCACTAATGAATCTAAGCCTTGGTATAAGAAGATCTGGAATGCTATAATCCATTAACTAAAAAGGAAAATTATGAAAAAAGTAGAAATATATTCAACACCCAGTTGCCACTTCTGCCATATGGCCAAGGAGTTCTTTAAGTCTCATAATGTGGAGTTCACTGACTATAATGTGGCCCAAGATACCCAGAAGCGTGAAGAAATGTCTGATATCTCTGGTCAGCTAGGAGTCCCGGTAATAATTATTGACCAGAAGGATGTAGTTATAGGCTTCGACCAGAGACGCCTGTCTTCTCTGCTTGGAATAGCGTAAAAAGGCCTAATAGTGCTATATTTTGTCTGCCGCTCTCGTAGCTCAATGGATAGAGCAAATCCGTCCTAAGGATGAGATGTAGGTTCGATTCCTATCGAGAGCGCTCGATGTTCTAAAAGCCCTTATTTAGGGATAATCCTATCCCCATGCAGGACTTATTATACAAAATACCCATATATATCCTAGTATAATTTACATGTGCAGACTAAAGGATGGTCTTAAAGAGCATATCAATCGTTTTACTGACGCTAGCTTTACAGCCTGTATTTGTCGACGCTCAAAGTCCAGAGAGTTCCTCTGTCCGTAAGGGGTGGTTTCAAACAGTTTTAACCACTACCTCGGGCAGTTTTTTATTGTTCGGGAAGACCGTAGTAGATAATTTTTTATTAGATACTGAGACAGTTATAAGTGGAACCCAACATCTGGCGAGCATGTTCACACTAGATGAAGTTAATATAAAGGATATACAAGGAAACAATCTACCTGTATCTAGAGTGGTAGTAGTGAAGAGGCCGTATTCAGCTCTGCCAGTAGAGAATGTCAGTCGGTCAACAGATAAGCCGGTAGATGAACCTGTTGCAGCCGTTCTTCCAAGTGTAAGTAACCTTTTAACTCGTATAAAAATTTCTGGTATTCACCTCTTAAATATAAAGTCTACGAATGACACAGTCTCAGATAAACCCAAAGAAATTGTTTCCAAGGTAGGGAGTACCTCTATCACGAATTCTCAGATCGCAAGTGTAGTACTACCAGTGTCAAATATCGAAGAGCACCTAAAAAGCTTAGAAAATCGGCTGAGCATACTACAAGTGAATGCGACTCGTCGTAATGATGCAAGTGCTGATAATGTGAGCAGAGTGCTTGCATCTTCGAACGCCGGAGATAACCCGAACTTCACTACGGGGACATTCTCCTCAGATCTGACAGTGTCAGGGAGTCTTACACTCAGCGGCGGAACTACTTCCGCAGCCTCGGGGATCGACTTGTCTGAAGGATGCTTTGCTATAGATGGTACATGTCTTACAACGTCTGGTTCTGGAAGTGGAATTACAAGTCTCGGACCCACAGGCCAGGGTCAGACAGGGAGTACTTTGGTAATAGCCTCGAGCTCCAATGGGTCAGACTTTTCTATAACTGGATCGGGTAATACTCTAACTTGGAACTTACCGACATCCGCAGTTTCTACCCGAGGTCTATTGAGCGCGGCTGATTGGGGGAATTTTAATAATAAGCTCTCATCATCTAGTATAGACACCTCAGCTGAACTTTTAGGACTTGTAGCTGATGGGACGGGGAGCGGTTCATTGGTCTTCGCTACCAATCCTACCCTGGCTGGATTCCTCGCTACTGCTTCTTCTACGCTCCAGAACTTCACATTTGTAAATGCTACTGGTACTCAGGCAACTACCACATCTTTATTCTCTACCACAGGAAGATTCACGACCGTGTGTTTGACCGGTGACACATGTAGGACTACTTGGCCATCTGCAAATACTGTAGGTTCTATGTGGGCAACCTCCAGTAACGGCCTCGCTATTTATCCCAATGCTGCCACGGCGGTAGTCTTGGGAGGAACTGCTACTACTACTATTGGTGCAGAAGTAGAAGTCATAGGGGATTTATATATTAGCGGTTCTACAACTCTACAAGCTTTATCATTTATAAATGCTACAGGTTCATCTGCCACTACCACTAACTTCTTTTCTACTACCGCTTCAAGTACTAATCTCTTCTCCACAAACTTAAATTCCGGACTTGTCCTACTTGGTAGATCTACCACTACCAATGCAACTACTACCACCATATTCAGTACTACTGCAAGTTCTACAAACCTCTTCTCCACAGTACTTACTACTGGTTTCATAAACGGCCAGACAATATCTGCAGCAGCTAACTTTACAGGTACTCTTACAGCTACTGGTGGTCTTACAAGTCTATCGAATCTTCTCCTAAGTGGTTCATCTACACTCTTAAGCTTTACAGGGCAGAACAACACCACGACTAATGCAACTACTACTACACTGTTCAGTACAATCGCTTCTACTTCCAATCTGTACATAGCCTCAGGACCATGTAGTGGAGGAAATGCATTGAATGTTGTAAACGGTAAAGTTACTTGTGGGACTGTATCTGGAGTTGCTTCGTCCACCCTTCTAGGAGATAACAATCACTTCACAGGAGAAAATACGATAGATAACCTGAATTCTACCCGTTCTACTACTACAAATGCCACTACAACAACGATATTTAGTACTACTGCATCAAGTACAAACTTATTCTCTACTTCTCTCAATACAGGAAATATAACTTCAGGTACGGTAAATGGACAAACCATCTCTTCTGCTGCAAGTCTAACTGGTACACTTAATGTAACCTCTGGATTAACCACTCTCTCTAACCTTCTTGTTACTGGCTCATCCACTCTTCAGAACTTTACAGGTTTGAACAACACCACTACTAACGCTACCTCTACTACCCACTTCTCAACCATCTCAAGTTCTACCAACCTCTTCTCTACATCACTTAATACCGGTCTTATTACTTCAGGCCTGATAAACAGCCAAACCATCTCATCTGCGGCTAACTTTACTGGTACACTAACTGTAACTAGTGGACTTACATCACTCTCTAATCTTTTACTTTCTGGTTCATCCACCCTCCTATCATTTACAGGACAGAATAACACCACTACCAATGCCACTACTACCACCATATTCTCAACAACTTCATCTTCAACCAACCTCTTCTCAACTGTACTCACTACTGGTCTCATTAATGGCCAGACAATATCTGCAGCAGCTAACTTTACAGGTACACTTACAGCTACTGCTGGTTTAACCTCATTATCGAACTTACTCCTCTCAGGTTCATCCACCCTCCTATCATTTACAGGACAGAATAACACTACAACTAATGCAACTACTACTACACTATTCAGTACTACTGCCTCAAGTACAAACTTATTTACATCGGTCTTTAATCTAGGTGGCAGTATGACATTTCAAAACAAGTCAACTACCACCATTCCTACGCTCGCTAATGGTTGGACTATTGCCACTTCTACTGCAACGAACGCTACACCACTTATTGCCTTCAACAACAATTCATCTTCTTCTACTATTAGCTTCTTTACATCTACCACGACTGGTTTAGTAACTGGCTCAGGAGTGGCTCTACCATCTGCCCTTAAACAGCAAATAATAATTGGTAACGGTAGGGATCAAGCCAGTGTTGCCATAGTAAATGGCAGCTTATGTATTGATAATGATGGCTGGTGTCAGGCTTCCTCAACCGCTGGGAGATTAACGATGCTTGGTGAGCAGTTAACAGGTGCAGACATTGCTGAAGCTTATATGTCAGAGGATGATCTTATGGCAGGGGAGATCGTCAGCATCTTAGGAGGCATAAATGTATCTCGAGCAGACAGGCGGGGTGATCCTAGTCTCATGGGAGTGGTTTCAACAGATCCGGGTATTGTTATGGGTCTCAATACCAATGAAAGTATTGGAGGTAATAAGTATCCCATAGCTCTAGGAGGTCGTGTACCAGTAAGGGTAAACAATGAAAACGGAGCCATAGCCCCAGGAGATTATCTTACCTTGTCTTCTAGCCCAGGAGTGGCTACTAAAGCTCTAAAGTCTGGAGTGGTTATTGGCCAAGCTTTAGAAGAATTTAATGGAAGTGGAGTCGGAAAAATACTTATCTTTGTGAAGAATTCTTATTACTCTGGTATATCTATGAAAAACCTTCTAGGTATATCATCTGCAGATGCTATGCCGGATTCAAAAGCGGTTCTTTTAAATCTTATGAATACTCGTCTAGATCCCGGATCGGTTTCAAATATGACAACAGACACATTGGTAGCCGGAATAGAAATTATTACGCCTAAGCTCACTTCAGACTATGTATATGCCAACAAGATAGAAAGTCCGACACTCGACTTTATTACAGATAGGTTAAATAAACTAGAAAGCACTTGGCAAAGCTCAGGAGTGAGTCAATTAGCATCAGCTGTGAGTGATTGGGTTGGAAGTAAGATAAGTGCAGTCCTGGGAGTCTTTGACAGAGTAGAAACCAAGACTGTACGTGTGTCCGAAGGACTAGAGTTAATAGATTCTCAAAATGGTGAAGTATATTGTGTAAGTATAAGGAATGGAGAATTCGATAAGACGGCCGGTACCTGTAGTACAGAAACTCCAAAAAGTAGTGAAGAACCAGTCCAATCTTCTGAACTTCCTGTTATACCGGAAGTGCCTGTGGTTCCTATAATTACGGAACCTGAGACAGAGTCTACCAGTGACACCGTCGTAGAAGCGCCGAGTGTTCCAGTGGAAGAAAGCACTTCCGTGGAAGCAGTAGAAGCTGTGGAAGAAGTTGCAACACCGACCCCTACAACCCCATAATATGGAGATGATACTGTACTACTGGAGATTGTTTAAACGCTCGCCCATAAGAATAAGGCGACTTACTTATGTATTAGGCCTCTCTACCATTGTCCTTATTGTTGGAGTAGTGCTTCTCATAAGGCTTATACACCATTTAAGAGCTCCTGCTCTGTCAGCTGAAGAAAAGGTAAAGGAGCTAGTAGAAGAAGTAGGTAAGGCAGTTGTGCTTCCAAACGGTGAAATACCAACGGTGGCTGTGGTGGCAGATCCTAGTAAGCTCAAAGATCAAGTATTTTTCATTAGAGCAGAGGTCGGAGATGAGGTTCTCATCTATACCCAGTCTAAAGAGGCAATACTTTGGAGGCCATCCATTAAAAAGGTAGTAAGCGTCTCTAACCTTATGGTTAACCAATAAAGTTATCCACAGTTTTACCATTGACTATTGGACTTTTATAATTGTCTGTTTTAAAATACTTGAAGAAAAACTCCTTGCACCAATAGTGGGCGGGAGATGTACACTACCCGGTGGAGGGAGATATGCAGTCAGATGTTTTAGGTAAGTACAGGTATGTTCCGACATGTTGGGATCCTGAGACAGTGGCAAAGGAACTTGCGGACCTTGCCAAAAGCGAAGGCCACGACGCATACGCCTATATTGGGAACATCATAATGTGGGCAACGCCGGGCAGTATTCCCGCTGAGCTTGTAGCCACGTACAACATAGAAAGGCTCAGTCGTGAGGAATGGCGGGCCGAGCGTCGTCAGAATCCAGATCGACGCAATAAGTCAAAGGCTACAAACAAGTCGAAGACCACAGACGATGCTCCAAAAACGGAACGTCGCAAGCGCGATCGTCGCACTGTAAAGTTACCACAGGAAGCACCACTTCCGTCCGAGCTCTCAGCATGAGGGCTCTTTTTTATTTAGTAGTTTTAATAATTAAGTGTGCCGAGGACCAGGGTTGAACTGGTGACCCTTCGCTCTTCAGGCGAATGCTCTACCAACTGAGCTACCTCGGCAATTTGAATTTATATCTGACCAGTCTTAAGAACATCCAGAGCTTTTTGGAGGCTTTGGTTGTTGGATATGGAACCTAGATAAGGCTCTAAGTAGAAGTATCCGATCACGAACGGGGCAAGGATAAGAAGGACTTTTATAAACCCTAAGAGAGCTGACCAGCGCATGGCTCTCTGGAGTCGGTGAAGGATCCTATTATTTTCCTCAGAGATCTTTAAAGCCCTATCAATTAACCTTCTTTCTTCTGGATCCATGGGCTTGAGTATAACAAAAGAGCCTTTAATTTCAACGTTTATTGACCTCTTACTCGGAGCTTGGTCTGACGGTTTTTATCAAGCTTTGGTAACCTTAATATAAGCAAACCATACTTTTCCACAGCCTCAGCCTCATCTACATCTATCTCTTCTGGGAGAACTATGGTTCTGGAGAAGGAGCCCCAGTAGAGCTCTTTATGGAAGTAGTCTCCGTCTGAGACTGTTCGGTCCTCTTCACGCTTACCACGGATAGTAACCGCATCGCGAGTTATGGAGACATCTAAATCCTCAGGCTTAACCCCAGCAACCATTGTCTTTATTATGATTTCTCCAGGAGTTTGAAATACATCAACACTGAGCTGGCCCTCTTCCTCCTCTTCACCTACAGATGGATGACCTGCATGTGAGGCAGGATGGGCTACCGGCATGTCATCTTCCACCCTCACTGCTCCCGTCAACCTTTCGAAAAAAGACCTTTTATCGTTTGCCATATTTACGTAGGTTTATTGTAACACAGGTTTTTCTCCTTTAACCTTCTCGAACATATACATAAGAATGATTATACCAGCCCACACTCCCGCGAAGGTTATAAAGGTACCAAACTGGCTATCTACTACTATGAATAGATTAAATGAAGTGTGTATAGCCACAGCCATGATAATACTTAAGACCGTGGTCCAGATACGGACGAACTTGGACTTGTAGTACGTTAGAGCCATGGCAGTACCCACCGTAGCTGAAGAGAGTACATGTAGAAGACTTGCTCCAATAAAACGTAAGTATGCCGTGACAACGCCATTTACAATATCCCCGGCTGAGAGAATTTTCTGGATCATAATACCGTTGGCTGCTTCCACTGGTAATATGGGATTTAGTATAAATAAGGTGTTTTCTAGTGCTACGAACCCGAGCGCGGCAGTGATCATATAAATCATGGTGTCTACTGGTTCGTCATCATCTCGTGAATGTATACCTCCGAAGTATCCTGCACCCAGCTTAAAAACTTCTTCCAAGGTGGCCCACATCAGTAAGAGTATGGGCAATCCAAGGTATGAGAAATGATCCTCAGTGATCTTCTGAAAAGGGAGTACCACCACTACTGCCACCATACCTAAGGCGAAGGTTATGAGAAGACGACCCTTAGGCTCTGGTCTCTTCTTATCCTCTTCGAGCCAGAAGAAGAGCCAGATTAAAGAGGGAAGTATTCCTCCAAGAAGGGCATATATAATTGATAAAAATTCTTGGCTCATTCTGGCCAACTGGTTACCATAAGTAGAGATTCAGGCTTGTCTGGCTGACTTTGCCAAATTTCTTCAGTAATAAATGGCATGAAGGGATGTAATAATTTCAAGGAGTTTAAGAGTATATAGTATAGCGTCGCACCTAACTCAGGCTTACCCTTACTCTCTTCTATTATTTTATCAGCAAATGTGTGCCACACATATGCATAAATCTTCTCCGCTCCAATATAGAAGCGGAAATTATCCATGTCACTTCCTACGTCTTTAACTAGCGCATTAAATTCCTGAACTAGATCTTCTTTCAGTTCACCTTTATTTTCTTGGGTGAAGACAAAGCGAGAAATATTCCAGAGCTTATTAGCGAAGTTTTTATATCCCCGTATCTTATCTGGCGAGAGAGCTAGTGATGTGCCAGGAGTGTTACCGACCACGAGTCCGATGCGAAGTGCATCGGTGCCGAACTCTTTAGTATAGTCTAGTGGATTAATTACATTGCCCTTCGACTTACTCATCTTGGCTCCCTTGGCGTCTAGAACAAGTCCGTGTAAGTAAACTGTGTTGAAGGGGAGTTTACCTGTCTTATAAAGCCCAAGCATTATCATACGAGTCACCCAGAAGAAAATTATTTCTCCTGCTGTTTCCATCACGTTAGTGGGATAGAAGGTTTTAAAATCCTTCTCGCCTAGAGCTTGTAGCGTGGCAAAGGGCCATTGGCCAGAAGAAAACCATGTGTCGAATGTATCCGGATCTTTATGTACCGAGCCACCGCATCTTTCACATTTAGTGATTTTATCCTCTAAATCTACGAACCCTTCGCCACACTCATCGCAAATCTTTCCTGGAATAGGTATACCCCAGACTATCTGGCGGGAGATGTTCCAGTCGTTAATGTTTTCTAGCCAGTGCTCGGTTATCTTCTTATAGTGCTCAGGAAGATAAGTAATTTCTCCAGCATGAATCTTTTCTAGAGCCTTCTCTGCCAAGGGTTTCATCTTTATAAACCACTGACTCTTTATCTGAGGTTCAATGACAGTGCCACACTTATAACAAGTGCGGACTACATGCTTGTACTTGTCATGAATCTTTTCGAGGAGCCCTTTATCTCTTAGCTTATCTACAATCTTTGGTCTTGCTTCAAGGATCTTCATGCCGGCGAATTCGCCTGCTATGGGTAAGAGTCTGCCTGTCTCATCTATTATCTGCTCCTTAGATAAGTTGTGTCGCTCAGCAATCTGGAAGTCTGTTTCATCATGCCAAGGAGTTATGGTCATTACCCCTGTACCGAACTCCATATCTATAGCCTCGTCCTTAATAACCGTGGCTATGATCGGTCCGTTAATCCATTCGAGCTCTAGAGTTTGCCCATGGTTGAAGTCTTGGTACCTCTTGTCCTCTGGATGCATGACAACATACTTGTCTCCGAACTTGGTCTCTGGTCTTGCTGTGGCGATGGTGAAGGGTCCATATTTGAGATAGTACAGGGAATCCACCCTCTCTTCATCCAAGATCTCCAAATCTGAGAAAGAGGTTCTGTGCTTGGGACACCAGTTTACAATACGAGAGCCTCTATATAGAAGCTTGTCCTCGTTTAGGCTTTTGAAGGTGTTATATACTACATCTATGATGTCAGGATCAAGAGTAAACTTCTTCCTGGTCCAGTCACATGAAGCCCCCATGGAACGAATCTGGGACTCTATATTTCTAGAGTTCTCCAGAGTAAAGTCCAAGATCTCTTTATATAACTCTTCTCTGGGGATATCGAATCTAGAACGTCCCTCCTTCTCAAGCTTCTTTTCGAATACTACTTGGGTCTCAAACCCGGCATGGTCTAGTCCCGGGAGCCAGAGGGTTTTAAACCCCCGCATTCTTTTAAAGCGCACCATTATATCCTCAATGGTCATAACCAAGGCATGCCCAGCATGGAGGGAACCGTTGGCATTAGCCGGAGGCATAATAATAGTGAAGCTTGCCTCCGAGGGGTCTTTATCTGGGTTAAAGTAACCGCTCTCTTCCCATAACTTATATATACGAGGCTCGGTCTCGGTGGGGGAATAGGGCTTTAGAAACTTCTCATCTGGGCTTAGGGCCATTCTCACCATAGTAACACGTGAATTTATAAATTCATAAAGGACAAAATTTACAAGAGACATTAGAAAATTTTATGGAATTTATAACTGTGACAAAATTGCCTTATCTCTCAATTCCTTTGGAAAATATGGTTATTTTAAAAAGGTCATTTTTAATATAAGAGACAAATGACCAAAAAATGGCTTAAAATAACGATTTCTTGGCATTTTTGTAAGTTTTCATTTTCTTGACAGTCTTTTAATTAGATGTAGATTTCAAAGATTCTAATGACATATATTCAGTCACACTGGTTTACTTCTGTGCCGAAGAAGATCCGCCTCGGGGTGGTGGTCTATTTAGTATTATCTGTTCTTGCTATCAACTTGCCTTTACAGGCCTTCGCACAGCAAGCAGATCTGAGTGTTAATTTAACCGCCAATGGTCAGGATTCTCTTACTCTGGCTACATCTACAGATTCATTTACCATAAACCTAGCTTCAGAAAATGCTGTAAGTTGTAACCAAACTGACCCCATTAGTTCTGCAGTTATTCCTACTTGGAACACCACCATTAACCCGGGTGACCCATGGTACCCAGCGGAGGGCGGTAGTACGACAATAACTGTGAACTGTTCTGATGCATCGGGTAATACCTTATCTGACAGTGTGGTCATAAGCCTTCCAGTTACCGGAACCGGTTCTAATGGTGCTGCTCCCATAGACCCAAGCTCTCCCTCAACCGGGACTGACGACGTAATTAGTATAGATGTTAAAGCTAACGCTTCTGACGGTCCTGTAGTCATAAATCAAGGCGATACTTATACATATTCTTGGGTCTCAAATGGTGCCACTTCCTGTCTTCAGACTTCTCCTGTAAATTCTGGTATTTCTCTGGTAGGCCAGAGTGCCTCCATAACTCCTGGACATCCTTTCTATCCGACGGCTTCAAGCTCAACTACCATCACAGTTACTTGTAATAATGGCGTAGCTTCAGCCACTGACTCTGTGGTTATAAGCCTAGCT